>NZ_JBEAFQ010000048.1:0-86452 GCF_040062275.1 Klebsiella sp. GW_Kp182
AACCTGCGACCAATTGATTAAAAGTCAACTGCTCTACCAACTGAGCTAACGACCCACTATTTTCGCCGCTTTGGGCTTGTTCGATATCCCTTGGCAACGGCGGCATATATTACTGATTTCAGAATTCAGCGCAACAACAATTTAGATAAAGATTGCTTAACTGCTTAGGATTCATGCGACAAGACCAGAAATGATGCGATTTCTGGTCATGCCATAATCATCCGAGTGCGTTAAGGCGTTTTTGCGCTTGTTTGGCCCCGTCGGTGCCAGGAAATTTACTGACCACCTGCTGGTAAACCGCCTTCGCTTTTGCGGTATCGCCTTTGTCCTGCATGATCACGCCGACTTTAAACATCGCGTCGGGCGCCTTCGGGGATTTAGGGTAGTTTTTCACCACGGAAGCGAAATAGTACGCCGCATCGTCCTTTTTACCCTTGTTGTAATTCAGCTGACCGAGCCAGTAGTTGGCGTTCGGCTGATACGTTGAATCGGGGTACTTTTTGACGAAGTTCTGGAAAGCCGCCATCGCATCGTCCTGGCGAGAGGGATCCTTCACCAGCGCGATAGCCGCGTTGTAATCGGTATTAGCATCACCGGTCTGCGCCGGGGCGCCTGACGAGGCCGCTGGCGCCGTCCCGCTAGCCGCAGCGCCCTGATCGCCCGCTGACGTCTGGGTTTGCGCTCCCGCTGCGCCGCCACCGCTGCTCAGACCGTCGATCTGCAGCAGGATCTGCTTCTGGCGCTCAACAACCTGATTCAGCTGATACTGGCTTTCCTGAATTTGACCGCGCAGGGAATCAATATCGGACTGATTATCGGAGAGTTGTTGCTGGAGTTGGGTTAAAAGCTGGCTGTGCGCATTGGAAATACGCTCGAGTTGAGTGACGCGGTCTTCGACCGAGCCTGAGCCGACACTACTGATTGGCGCCTGAGCAAAAGCGGCCCAGGGGGCCGCTATGCCAACCAGTAACGACAGACTCAATAGATGATGTCTGAAGTTACTGCTCATGCAATTCTCTTAGTAAACCAGTACGGCGCGACGGTTTTTGGCGTAAGCCGCTTCGTCGTGGCCCAGTACTGCAGGTTTTTCTTTACCGTAAGAAACGATGGAGATCTGGTCAGCAGAAACACCTTTGCCCTGCAGATACATCTTAACGGCGTTAGCACGACGCTCACCCAGAGCGATGTTGTATTCCGGCGTACCACGCTCATCCGCATGACCTTCTACGGTCACTTTGTAGGACGGGTTGCTGCGCAGGAAGTTTGCGTGCGCGTCCAGCATTGCAGCGAAGTCAGAACGGATATCGTATTTGTCCAGATCGAAGTAAACGATATTGTTCTGCTGCAGCTGTTGCATCTGCAGACGAGCCTGCTCTTCGGAAGACATGTTGCCGCCGTTAGCGTTACCGTCCATACCAGTGCCGGCACCCAGCATGCCTTCACCGCTCTGGTCGTTGCTGGCGTTCTTGTTAGAAGAACACGCCGCGATTGCCATAACCGGCAGAGCGATCAACAGCCCTTTCAGCACTTTGTTCAGTTGCATTTCTTTGATTCCTTTAATAATCAATTATTTATTATCACAGATACGGCGACCAGGCAGGTGATTTTACCTGTCCATCAGTTGCCGGAAGACGCGCTTTGAAACGCCCATCTGTAGAAACCAGATTCAGCACGGATCCCATCCCCTGAGAAGAGCTGTAGATTACCATAGTGCCGTTAGGTGCCAGACTTGGCGTTTCATCTAAAAACGTTGATGACAGAACCTGCACACCACCCGCTTCCAGATCTTGTTTGGCAATGTGCTGCTGACCACCGGCCGAGCTTACCATTACCATAGTTTTACCATCAGCGCTCACGTCAGCGTCCTGGTTTTGTGAACCTTCCCAGGTAATACGCTGCGGCGTGCCGCCATTAATATTGACTTTATACACCTGCGGACGACCGGCCTGGTCGGAAGTAAAGGCCAGGTTCTGGCTATCCGGGAACCAGCTTGGTTCGGTGTTATTGCTGCGACCGTTGGTCACCTGACGAATCTGGCCAGATCCCAGGTCCATCACGTACAGGTTCAGGCTACCGGTTTTCGACAGAGCGAAAGCCAGTTTGCTGCCGTCCGGCGAGAACGCCGGCGCGCCGTTATGCTGCGGGAACGAAGCAATCTGACGAACGGAGCCGTTAGCCAGCGTCTGCACAACCAGCGCAGAGCGTCCGCTTTCAAAGGTCACGTAGGCCAGCTTCGCGCCGTCCGGAGACCATGCCGGAGACATCAGCGGCTGGGTTGAACGGTGAACGAGGAACTGATTGTAGCCGTCGTAGTCGGACACGCGCAGCTCGTACGGGAACTGACCGCCGTTGGTCTGTACCACGTAGGCGATACGGGTACGGAAGGCGCCCTTAATACCGGTCAGCTTCTCAAATACGGCGTCGCTGGCAGCATGCGCGGCATAGCGCAGATACTGTTTCGTGACTTTAAAGGAGTTCTGCGCAAGCACGGTACCCGGCGCGCCGCCGGTATCAACCAGCTGATACGCCACGTTGTAGGAACCGTCAGGGTTTTGCGTCACCTGACCAACCACGACGGCGTCAACGCCCAGCGCAGACCATGCCGCCGGCTGTACTTCCTGAGCGCTACCCGGCTGCTGAGGCAGACGCGAGCGATCGAGCGGATTAAACTTGCCGCTGTTGCGCAGGTCAGCCGCCACGATACCGCCCACATCTTCCGGAGCAGCACCCTGCCCCGCCCACTGGAACGGCACAACGCCGATTGGGCGTGCCGAGTCGACCCCTTGGGTAATCTCGATGCGTACTTCTGCGTGCAGCACTGCCGCCCACAGCATTAAAAAACCAAATGCTACTCGTAATGCCTGCTTCATCATATCTCCCTTATCCAGGCGAAAAGCCCACGATAATTTAGCAGAATGTTAACAAACTCAAATACACAAAACTACCAAAACCCTGGGCCTACCGACGTTTGTTTTCCCCGTATAAACGGGGAAAACTATCACTGAGGTTTGAAGTCCAGTGGCGCATTTTTGAATGTTTCATAAACAGCCTGCGACGGCGGTTTAGGGAACTTCGTCATCCGGCTCGTTGCCGCCAGCATTTGCTGACAGAACGCCGGATCGCCGCCTTCCGATTTCACACTTAACAGCGTTCCATCCTGAGCCAGATTCACACGTAAAGTACAGGTTTTCCCCTTGTAGGTATCCCAGTCATAGAGATGACCTTTAATCGCAGCCTGCACCTGTGAAATATAGCTGTTAATCTCAGCCTGGGATGCACCACCCTGCCCCTGCTTACTTCCTTTAGCAGGAGATGAACCCCCAGCGCTACCGCTGGTATTACCTTTCGGCGCATTCTTACCGGAGCTCAGGTCGCCGAGCAGATCGTCCACGCCGTTGGCCTCTTTGGCCGCAGCGGCTTTCTTCGCGGCTGCTGCCTTAGCGGCGGCGGCTTTCGCCGCTTTGTCTGCGGCGGCCTTCTCTGCTGCTGCAGCTTTGGCTGCCGCGGCTTTCTCGGCGGCGGCTTTTTCCGCTGCGGCGGCTTTCTCGGCTGCCGCTTTCTCAGCAGCGGCTTTCTGCGCGGCGGCTTTTTCTGCCGCTTTTTCGACGGCGGCTTTTTCAGCAGCGGCCTGTTTCGCCGCTTCCTGCTGCGCTTTTTTCTCTGCCTGCTGCTGCGCTTTCTTCTCAGCGTCCTGCTGAGCTTTCTTCGCTGCATCCGCTTCGGCTTTTTTCTGCGCGTCCGCGGCCGCTTTCGCGGCTTCTGCTTCCGCCTGTTTCTTCGCATCCGCCGCCGCTTTCGCCGCAGCGGCTTCGGCTGCTTTCGCCTGCGCATCGGCCTTCGCTTTCGCGTCAGCGGCGGCTTTGGCGGCAGCTTCCTGCGCCTCTTTCGCCTGTGCGTCCGCTTTGGCTTTGGCCGCTGCGGCGGCTTTCGCCGCGGCTTCTTCCGCCTGTTTCTGCTGTTCTTTCGCCTCTTTAGCCGCTTCCTGCGCCTGTAGACGATCCTGTTCCAGCTGTTTCAGCCGTTCCTGCTCGGCGGCCTGTTTTTCACGTAGCTCTTCCGCCTGCTGCTGAGCCTGCTTTTCACGCTGCTCGGCGGCGCGGCGGGCGCTGGCCTGCTGCTGCTGTTGGCGGTCATAATTCTTCACAACCGCCCCCGGATCGACCATTACCGCATCGATAGAGGAACCTCCGCCACCCCCGGCAGAAGCATCCAGATGCTCGTCAAACGAACTCCAGATCAGCAGCGCTATCAATACGATGTGCAGCGCGACTGATACTATGATCGCTCGTTTAAGCTTGTCGTTTTGTTCGGTTGCCTTTGACACTATCGGTTCCCAAAAACTGTTCGCCTGTTCCCGTTATATGACGTCGGCCACGAGACGCTGTTGTCCCAAAGCCGACGTGCTGGCGGGCGTGCATATTGCGAGCGATTAGATCGGCTTGGTCATCAAGCCAACCGATTTAACCCCTGCGCTGTGCAACAGGTTAAGCGCTTTAATAATCTCATCGTATGGCACCTCTTTAGCACCGCCGATCAGGAACACCGTTTTCTCATTCGCCTCAAGTCGACGCCTGGCTTCCGCAATAACCTGTTCCGGCGGCAGCTGCGATAACGTTTCCGGGCCAACTTTCACGCTGTACTGCCCGACGCCGGAGACTTCAACGATCACCGGCGGCTCATCGTTGCTTTTCACCGCCTGCGACTCCGTTGCGTCCGGTAGGTCGACCTCTACGCTCTGCGTAATGATCGGCGCTGTCGCCATAAAGATCAGCAACAGCACCAACAGGACATCCAGCAGCGGAACGATGTTGATCTCGGACTTCAGTTCGCGACGTCCGCGTCCACGTGCTCTGGCCATGGCTTACCCCTTATTGCTTTCGCTGCTGGTAAACGCCTGACGGTGCAGAATGGCGGTGAACTCTTCCATAAAGTTGTCGTAGTTCAGCTCAAGTTTGTTCACGCGCTGGTTCAGACGGTTATAGGCCATAACCGCCGGGATAGCGGCAAAAAGACCAATTGCCGTCGCGATGAGCGCTTCTGCGATACCCGGCGCGACCATTTGCAGCGTCGCCTGTTTTACCGCGCCCAGCGCGATAAAGGCATGCATGATCCCCCATACGGTACCAAACAGACCGATATATGGGCTGATAGAACCCACCGTACCGAGGAATGGGATGTGGGTTTCCAGGGTTTCCAGCTCGCGGTTCATCGAAATACGCATGGCGCGCGACGCCCCTTCGACAATCGCTTCCGGCGCATGGCTGTTCGCACGATGCAGACGCGCAAACTCTTTGAAGCCGCTGTAGAAGATTTGTTCCGAACCGGTCAGATTATCGCGACGACCCTGGCTTTCCTGGTACAAACGAGAAAGCTCGATACCGGACCAGAACTTATCTTCAAACGCTTCGGCCTCACGTGACGCCGAATTGAGGATACGCGTTCTCTGAATAATGATGGCCCAGGAGGCGATGGAAAAACAAACTAAAATCAACATGATAAGTTTAACCAGAAGGCTCGCCTTCAGGAACAAATCAAGGATATTCATCTCAGTCACTGCTTAAACTCCGCGACAATAGACTTGGGAAGCGCACGAGGCTTCATTAAGAGTGGATCAACGCACACGATAAGAACCTCAGCTTCATTCAAAACGACGTTCTCGGCGTTGACGATTCGCTGCGTGAAAACCAGGGTAGCTCCTCGCATTGAGGTTATCTCCGTCTGGATTTCGAGCATGTCGTCGAGTCTGGCGGGCGCAAAATACTCCAGCGTCATTTTGCGAACCACAAAGGCAACTCGTTCAGCCAGCAAAACCTGTTGGCTGAAGTGATGATGGCGCAGCATCTCTGTGCGTGCTCTTTCATAGAAAGCGACGTAGCTGGCGTGGTAAACCACACCACCGGCGTCGGTGTCTTCGTAATAGACCCGAACCGGCCATCGAAACAGCGTTGTATTCACTTTACATCCCGGTAATGCAACAAAAGGTTAGTGCTTTCAAACTTCGCTACTATACGCGCGGGAATCGTGGTTTGGAATGGGGGAAAGTAAACGAGGAGTAAATTTTTATGGGCTTATGCAAGCCCATATGGTTAACAGAGATTTCTTATTCAAAAGAAGAAAAAGAACAGGCCCAAAACGAGCACAATATCAGCGATAAGCGGACAAAAAATTCCCTGCCAGTGAATGGCGCGCGGGCGGAAGCCCACGCCGTGGATAACGCCGGTACAAACCGCCCACATCAGCAGGAAGCCGTGCCAGATTTCCAGCTCGCTGGTTTTGGCCGCAAAGCGCGACGGATCCCAGAAGATGCAGCCCGCTAGCGCCAGCGCCATCAATAAGGAAAGCGCCCTTAACGGGCGCTTGTCCATTATCGCGTAAAGAGTCGCGATAATACTCATCAGTGTTCTTCTTTACCTGCTTTGGTGGCTTCCACGTGCTCAAGCGCCAGCGCGGTAATCACCCCAAAAGCACAGGCAAGAAGCGTTCCCAAAATCCATGCGAAATACCACATATATAGCTCCTTACCTTAGTACAGCGAGTGGGTGTTCTTTTCGATGTCTTCGCGAGTGATGCGACCGAACATTTTCCAGTAACACCAGGCGGTGTAGGCCAGAATAATCGGTACGAAGACAATCGCCACGTAAGTCATCAGGTTCAGCGTCAGCTGGCTGGAGGTCGCATCCCACATGGTCAGGCTCGCGTTCATCGCCGTGCTTGATGGCATAATGAACGGGAACATGGCGATACCGGCAGTCAGAATGATGCACGCCAGCGTCAGCGAGGAGAACAGAAACGCCCATGCGCCTTTATCCGCTTTTGTCGAGATGACGGTCAGCAGCGGCAGCGCCACGCCCAGAGCAGGAATCGCCCACAGCGCCGGCATGTTATTAAAGTTCACCATCCACGCGCCGGCTTCACGCGCGACTTCTTTAGTCAGCGGGTTAGACGGGCCGGTATGATCCATCACCGATTTCACCACATAACCGTCGATACCGTAGTAGACCCAAACGCCCGCCAGCGCGAAGCAGACCAGCGTCACCAGCGCCGCCACCGTAGACACGGAGCGGGTGCGCAGGTGCAGTTCACCCACGGTACGCATCTGCAGATAGGTCGCGCCCTGCGTCAGGATCATCGCCACGCTAACAATACCGGCCAGCAGGCCAAACGGATTCAGCAGCTGGAAGAAGTTACCGGTGTAGTACAGGCGCAGATATTCATCAACGTGGAACGGAACGCCCTGCAGCAGGTTGCCGAACGCCACGCCAATCACCAGCGGCGGCACAAAGCTGCCGACGAAGATGCCCCAGTCCCACATGTTACGCCAGCGGTTATCCTCAATCTTCGAGCGGTAGTCGAAACCCACCGGACGGAAGAATAAAGACGCCAGCACCAGGATCATGGCCACATAGAAGCCGGAAAACGCGGCGGCGTAGACCATCGGCCAGGCGGCAAACAGCGCGCCGCCGGCGGTGATCAGCCACACCTGGTTTCCGTCCCAGTGCGGGGCAATGGCGTTAATCATAATTCGACGCTCGGTGTCGTTACGACCGAGGAAACGGGTGAGCATCCCCACCCCCATGTCGAAGCCATCGGCGACGGCAAAACCAATAAGCAAAATGCCAATCAGCAGCCACCAGATAAAACGCAATACTTCATAATCGATCATTTGACGACTCCTGTCTTAGCGTGCCGACTGAATAGCCGCAGAGGACTGTTCAAAGTGATAGCGACCGGTTTTCAGGCTGCTTGGTCCTTTACGGGCAAACTTGAACATGAGGAACAGTTCAGCCACCAGGAACAGCGTGTACAGGCCACAAATCAGCACCATAGAGAAGATCAGGTCGCCCGCGGTCAGCGACGAGTTCGCGACGGCCGTCGGCAGCACCTCACCAATAGCCCACGGCTGACGGCCATATTCGGCGACAAACCAGCCCGATTCAACGGCAATCCACGGCAGCGGCAGGCCATAGAACGCGGCGCGCAGCAGCCATTTTTTCTCACCGATGCGGTTGCGAATCACGCTCCAGAAGGAGGCGCCGATAATCAACAGCATCAGCACGCCGCACGCTACCATGATACGGAAGGCGAAGTAGAGCGGCGCCACGGCAGGAATAGAGTCCTTGGTCGCCAGAGCAATCTGCTCTTCCGTCGCGTCAGAGACGTTGTCGGTATAGCGTTTCAGCAGCAGACCGTAGCCCAGATCTTTCTTCACGTCGTTAAAGCGATCGCGCACGGCCTGGTCGGTTGAACCGGCACGCAGCTGTTCCAGCAGCGCGTAAGCTTTCATCCCGTTACGGATACGCTCTTCGTGCTGAACCATGAGGTCTTTCAGGCCGGTAACCTGTTTATCCACGGAGCGAGTCGCAATGATGCCCAGCGCGTAAGGAATTTGAATCGCGAAGCGGTTCTCCTGCGCCTTCTGATCGGGAATACCAAACAGGGTAAAGGCCGCCGGAGCAGGCTGAGTTTCCCATTCAGCTTCGATAGCCGCCAGTTTGGTTTTCTGCACGTCGCCCATTTCGTAGCCGGATTCATCACCGAGAACGATAACGGAGAGAATCGCCGCCATACCGAAGCTGGCTGCGATAGCGAAGGAGCGCTTGGCAAAAGCGAAGTCGCGGCCTTTGAGCATATACCAGGAGCTGATGGCAAGAATGAACATCGCGCCGGTCACGTAGCCTGACGCCACGGTATGAACGAACTTAACCTGAGCAACCGGGTTCAGGACCAGCTCAGAGAAGCTGACCATCTCCATACGCATGGTTTCAAAGTTGAAGTCCGACGCAATCGGGTTCTGCATCCAGCCGTTAGCGACGAGGATCCACAGCGCCGACAGGTTGGAGCCCAGCGCCACCAGCCAGGTCACGGCCATGTGCTGAACTTTGCCCAGACGATCCCAACCGAAGAAGAACAGACCGACAAAGGTAGATTCGAGGAAGAAGGCCATCAAACCTTCAATGGCCAGCGGCGCACCGAAGATATCGCCCACATAGTGAGAGTAGTAAGACCAGTTAGTCCCGAACTGGAACTCCATGGTCAGACCGGTTGCCACACCCAGCGCGAAGTTGATACCAAACAACTTGCCCCAGAACTTGGTCATATCTTTATAAATCTGTTTGCCGGAAAGGACGTAGACCGTTTCCATGATGGCCAGCAGGAACGCCATACCTAGCGTCAGCGGCACAAACAGGAAGTGGTACATCGCGGTCAAGGCAAACTGTAAGCGCGACAGTTCGACTATATCTAACATCATGACTCCTTGCTCATCGCATGAAGACTCCGAGAGTGAACCCCGTTAGAAAGGGTCACACGCATGCCCCAATACAAATTTATTTGCTTCTTCTCGTCACGCCCGTTTTCTCATGCAAGAAAACGATAGTAATGAGAAGTTACAAACATGTTAACAAAACACCCAAATTGATCCCGTGATTATATTACGCTGCAAAACCCTTACAATAAATAGGTTTTTATTGTGATAAATTTGCAGTTTTCGACAGCGATCAATTTATAGCGAAAATACCAGATTTCGGTCAATTTGATCCGCGACAATTTAACTCCATTTCGCGACCTTTTCCAAGTTTTAAACATTGATTTAAATCAATTTTCATTTTAAATGTTAATTATGTATACCGTGTACCGTACAGGTAAACACTAGGTTAACAATATGTTTTTCAAGAGTATCAACGGTTACTGAAAATGATAGTCCATTTATTTCGCCGCGGAGGGGAATTTAACGGGATGAGCGCTGGTCGCATTAATCCGGGCATCAGCTGACAATGTCGTGTAGCTCACAGATTTTTTTTATCAAGTTAATGCCCTAAATTTTTTTGCTTATTACATTTATCATTGCGTTTACTTTCAATTAACACAGATGCGTAACTATCTCATTATCAAGTAAATGCGGCGTACATTCTCTTTCTCGTCGTTTTGTGACGCAACGCACCCTGCTCTTTATGCAGCAGGCTTTTCTCCTGCGCTTTTATCCACCCCGGACAGCTGCTCTCCTGCCCCACTCCGCCATCAACAAAAATGAAATATTAAATAAACAAATCACCATTTTATATCTTTAATCTAACAAATTCGCCGAGACGCATATAAAAAACAGCACATAAATACCGTTACTATGCTCACAGAAAAATTTAAAGAATTGTATTTACCGCTTATTATCAAGGCAAAGCAAACGCAAAATATAAAATAAGACCTTGCTCACAAACATCGCAATCTATTTATTAAAAAGATCTGAACAGAAATAACCCCAGACAATAAAAAAACTAACAACATCATGATACAAAAGGATTTTTTAAAGAAAAATCAAAAACAAGACTTTTTTGAAAGATATTCTGAAAATAGATCAATTGCTTCCCCCCTTCGAACCACAGACACTCCAGCCCTATTAACAGGCGGCCATCATCAACGCTGCAAATATTAGAAAGTCGTTTTTATTTTTATACCATCAGCCTTACAGAGGATTACCCATGAAGAAATCAACACTTGTTATTGGCGTCATTGGTGCTGACTGCCATGCAGTAGGCAACAAAGTCCTGGACCGCGTTTTTACTGCCCATGATTTTCGCGTAATCAATCTGGGGGTGATGGTCAGTCAGGATGAATATATCGATGCCGCTATCGAAACCGGCGCGGACGCCATCGTTGTCTCGTCTATTTACGGCCACGGCGATATCGACTGCCTGGGACTGCGCGAACGCTGCATCGAACGGGGTATCGGCGATATTCTTCTTTACGTTGGCGGCAACCTGGTGGTCGGTAAGCATGATTTTGTCGACGTCGAGGCCAAATTCAAAGAGATGGGCTTCAATCGCGTCTTTGCCCCAAGCCACGATCTGGAAGACGTCTGCAGGCTGATGGCGAACGATATCAACCAGCGCCACGGCGTTGAACAGCAGTGTCTGGAAGAGGCTATCTGATGCAAACCGTCTCTGTCGATATCGGCTCGACGTGGACCAAAGCGGCCCTCTTCGCACAGGAGGGGGATGAGCTGACGCTGGTAAACCACGTTCTGACCCCGACCACTACCCATCACCTGGCGGAAGGCTTTTTTGCCAGCCTGAACCGGGTGCTTAACGTTGCCGATGCGCGCCCGTTGCTGCACCGCGGTGACGTCACGCTGAAATACTCTTCATCGGCAAAAGGCGGTCTTGCCGTTGCCGCGATGGGTCTGGTGCCGTCCATCACCCTGGAATCAGCAAAAGTCACCGCCCACTCGGCGGGGGCCAAAATCGCCCAATACTACGCCTACAAACTCAACCGCCACGATATCCAGGCGCTGGAAGCCACGCCGCCGGATATCCTGCTGTTTACCGGCGGAACCGACGGCGGCGAGGAGAGCTACGGCCTGGCCAACGCCCATGCGCTGGCGGAGTCAACGCTCGACTGCGCCATTATCTATGCCGGAAACCGGGATATTCAGGACGAGGTTCAGGCCATCCTTGGCCACAAAGATTTGACCACGGTAGACAACATTCTGCCCGATCTCGATCACCCTAATCCCTACGCTGCCCGCAAGGCGATTTGCGATGTCTTCTTATCCCGAATCGTCAAAGGTAAAGGGCTGGACGTGATTGTCGCGGAAACCGGCGAAGAGCCGATGCCAACGCCGTGGACCGTCTACGAGCTGGTAAAAACCATCAGCCATTACGACAGCGCGTGGAAAGAGTTCATGCTGATCGATATGGGCGGCGCCACCACCGACGTCTACTCCGCCAGCGCCAACACGCTCTCTCCGGATACCGTTCTGCACGGGGTTCCGGAACCGTTTGTTAAACGTACGGTAGAAGGCGATCTCGGCATGCGCGTTTCAGCTGTCGTGGTCGGTGAAAGTACTCAGGAGCTGGTGAACGTGGTGTTTGCCCATCAGCCGCAGCGTCAGGAGGCCTTTTACCGCTACCTGCGCCATCTGGTCGCTCAGCCGGATTATCTGCCGCTCAACGAGGAAGAAAAATATTTCGACACCGTGCTGGCCGGGCTGTGCGTCGGCTACGCCAGCGAACGCCACGCGGGCACCAAAAAGCAGGTCTGCACCTGCGTGGGCAACGTCGATTTACAGATGGGCCGCGATCTGACCCCCGTGCGTAAAGTCGTCGGTTCCGGTGGATGGCTCTCCCGCGCCAGCGGCTTCGACATCCACCGCTGGCTGAAATACCGCGAACTGGATGACGACGGCAGACGCATTCTTCTGCCAATCCGGTTTGATTATTACCGCGATGCAAAAGGCCTGCTTCCGCTGCTGGCAAACGTTGCCAGGCTCTACCCCGAGCTCGCCGCTCGCACCAGCATTCACTGTTTAACCCTATAAATGAAGGCAGCTACGAATGGAACTTCGAAATAAAAAATTAACCCACGACGAATTCATGACCGAGCGGCATCAGGTATTGCAGACCTGGCATACCGGCAAGGACGTTGAGCACTTCGAAGATGGCGTGAAGTACCAGCAAACCATTCCTGAGAAAAAACGCTTTTCTCACGCTCTGCTTAAGGCCGACCAGGAGGGTAAAACCCTGAGCCAGCCGCGCGCGGGCGTGGCGCTGATGGATGAACATATTGCGCTGCTCAAAACCCTGCAGGAAGAGTGCGATCTGCTGCCCAGCACCATCGATGCCTATACCCGCCTCAACCGTTACGAAGAAGCGGCGGTCGGCATACAGAAATCCATCGAGGCGGGAACCTCCAAACTGAATGGTTTGCCGGTGGTTAACCACGGCGTCGCCGCCTGCCGCCGGATGACCGAAGCGCTGGAAAAACCGGTCCAGGTACGTCACGGTACGCCAGACGCGCGCCTGCTGGCGGAAATCTCCATGGCCAGCGGCTTTACCAGCTACGAAGGCGGCGGTATCTCCTACAACATTCCCTACGCCAAGCGCGTCACCCTGGAGAAGTCGATTCGCGACTGGCAATACTGCGACCGCCTGATGGGCCTGTATGAAGAACACGGCATTCGTATTAACCGCGAACCGTTCGGCCCTCTGACCGGCACCCTGATCCCACCGTTTATGTCCCACGCGGTGGCCATTATCGAAGGTCTGCTGGCGCTGGAACAGGGCGTCAAGTCAATCACCGTCGGCTACGGCCAGGTCGGCAGCCTCACCCAGGACATCGCGGCGATTAAATCTCTTCGCGAACTCTCCCACGAATACTTTGGCAATTACGGATTCGACGATTATGAGCTGAGTACCGTCTTCCACCAGTGGATGGGCGGCTTTCCGGAAGATGAATCAAAAGCCTTTGCCATTATCTCCTGGGGCGCGGCGGTAGCCGGGATGTCCGGCGCCACCAAAGTGATCACCAAGAGCCCGCATGAAGCGTTCGGTATTCCCACCGCGGCGGCCAACGCGCAGGGGCTGAGGGCATCCCGCCAGATGCTCAATATGGTCAGCGATCAGAAGTTCCCGCCCTGCGCCGCGGTTGAGCAGGAAGTGGAGCTGATAAAAAGCGAGGTTCGCGCGGTGCTGAAGAAAGTGTTCGAGCTGGGCAACGGCGACATCGCCCGCGGTACGGTGCTGGCCTTTGAAGCGGGCGTCCTCGACGTGCCTTTTGCCCCCGCATCCTGCAACGCGGGCAAAATTTTGCCGGTTCGCGACAATGCCGGCGCCATTCGCGTGCTTGAAGCCGGCGCGGTTCCGCTGCCGAAGGACATCCTCGCCCTGCACCACGATTACGTCGCTGAACGTGCGCATTTTGAAGGACGCAAACCCTCATTCCAGATGGTTGTTGATGACATCAACGCGGTATCCCACAGTAAATTAATAGGAAGACCATAATGAAAATTAAACAGGCCCTTTTCACCGCTGGCTACTCTTCATTCTATTTTGACGATCAGCAGGCGATTAAAAACGGCGCGGGTCATGATGGGTTCATTTATACCGGTGCTCCGGTAACGCCAGGCTTCACCTCGGTACGCCAGGCGGGTGAATGCGTATCCGTCCAGCTGATTCTGGAAAACGGCGCGGTGGCGGTCGGTGACTGTGCCGCCGTACAGTACTCCGGCGCGGGAGGCCGCGACCCGCTGTTCCTGGCGGAGAACTTTATCCCGTTCCTCAACGATCATATCAAACCGCTGCTGGAGGGCCGCGATGTCGATACCTTCCTGCCGAACGCCCGCTTCTTCGACAAGCTGCGCATCGACGGTCATCTGCTGCATACCGCCGTCCGCTACGGTCTTTCCCAGGCGCTGCTCGACGCCACCGCGCTGGCCAGCGGCCGCCTGAAGGCGGAGGTGGTTTGCGACGAATGGCAGCTGCCCTGCATACCGGAAGCGATTCCGTTATTTGGTCAGAGCGGCGACGACCGCTACATCGCCGTGGACAAAATGATCCTCAAAGGCGTTGACGTCCTGCCGCATGCGCTGATTAACAACGTCGAAGAGAAGCTGGGTCTGAAAGGGGAAAAACTGCGTGAGTATGTCCGCTGGCTATCCGACCGCATCTTAAGCCTGCGCACCAGCCCCCGCTATCGCCCCACGCTGCATATCGACGTGTACGGCACCATCGGCCTGATTTTCGATATGGATCCGGTTCGCTGCGCCGACTATATCGCCAGCCTGGAGCAAGAGGCGCAGGGCCTGCCGCTCTACATAGAAGGCCCGGTGGATGCGGGTAATAAACCGGACCAGATCCGTATGCTCACGGCCATTACCAAAGAGCTGACCCGCCTCGGTTCCGGCGTAAAAATTGTCGCCGACGAGTGGTGTAACACCTACCAGGATATCGTTGACTTTACCGATGCCGGCAGCTGCCACATGGTGCAGATCAAAACTCCGGATCTCGGCGGCATTCATAACATCGTGGACGCGGTGCTGTACTGCAACAAACACGCGATGGAAGCCTATCAGGGCGGTACCTGTAACGAAACCGAGATCAGCGCCCGCACCTGCGTTCACGTCGCGCTGGCCGCGCGTCCGATGCGCATGCTGATCAAGCCGGGCATGGGCTTCGACGAAGGTCTTAACATCGTGTTTAACGAAATGAACCGCACCATCGCGCTGTTGCAGACTAAGGATTAAGAGATGGCTCGTACCTTTAAGATCTTATCGCCGACGGCAATCCTCGGCTATGGCTTCCCGGAAGAGAGCTTTCGTAAAGCTATGGAGGCATCGCCGGATCTGATTGCCGTTGACGCCGGTTCATCCGATCCCGGCCCCCACTATCTGGGGGCAGGCAAACCTTTTACCGACCGGGCCGGGGTGAAACGCGATCTGCGCTATATGATCGTCGCCGGGGTGAAGAACAACATTCCGGTGGTGATCGGCACCGCTGGAGGATCCGGCGCCGCGCCGCATCTGGAGTGGTGTCGGCAGATTATCCATGAGATTGCGCAGGAAGAAAAACTGTCGTTCTCCATGGCGCTGATCCCGTCTGATGTCGATAAAGCTATCGTTCATCAGGCGCTGGATAACGGCAAAATCACCGCCCTGGACTTTGTGCCTGAACTGACCCACGAGGCCATTGAAGAGAGTACCTATATCGTCGCCCAGATGGGGATCGAACCCTTTCAGCGGGCGCTCGCCGCCGGCGCCCAGGTGGTGCTTGGCGGCCGGGCGTACGATCCGGCCTGCTTCGCGGCGCTGCCGATTATGCAGGGCTTTGATGAGGGGCTCGCCCTGCACTGCGGCAAGATCCTCGAATGCGCGGCCATTGCCGCCACGCCAGGCTCCGGTTCCGACTGCGCCATGGGGATTATCGACGACAGCGGCTTTACGCTGAAAGCGTTTAATCCAAAGCGTAAGTTTACCGAAACCTCTGCGGCGGCGCATACGCTGTACGAGAAGTCCGATCCGTATTTCCTGCCCGGTCCGGGCGGCGTGCTGAACCTGAAAGGATGCACCTTCAAAGCCGTCAACGAAGGCGAGGTTTACGTCAGCGGTTCTCGTCATGAAGCGACGCCGTACGCGCTGAAGCTGGAAGGCGCGCGGCGGGTCGGCTTCCGCTGCCTGACCATTGCCGGAACGCGCGATCCGATCATGATTGCCGGAATCGATAATATTCTTGAAGAGGTACAGACCAGCGTCGCACGCAACCTCTCGCTGAACGATGACAGCATCCGCATGACCTTCCATCTGTATGGAAAGAACGGCGTGATGGGCAATCACGAACCGATGAAAACCGCCGGGCACGAACTGGGCATCCTGCTTGATGTCGTTGCGCCAACCCAGGATATCGCCAACAGCGTCTGTTCGCTGGTGCGCTCTACCCTGCTGCACTACGGCTATGAAAACCGCATTGCCACCGCGGGCAACCTCGCCTTCCCGTTCTCACCTTCCGATATTCAGAGCGGTCCGGTGTATGAGTTCTCAATCTATCACCTGATCGAAGCCAGCGACGCGCTGCGCTTTGACTTCCATATCGAACAGGTGACGCCAGAAGGAGTTCAGGCATGAAACAATCCCTATGCTCACTGGCGCAGGTGATCCGCTCCAAAAACGCCGGACCGTATGAACTGGTTTTAGATATTTTATTTAAAACCCGGGAAGATTATCAGCGGGTCAAACGTTCTGAGCAATTAACCCCGCAGCTTATTGCCGGCTTATATAACGTAAAGCCTGATTTTATTCATCGCATAATCTGGTTCGATCCGGCCAACGCGGTAAAAATCGTCATGCCGCGGGATATTATTTCCGGCAACGTCGGAGACAATGATGTTTATGGTGCTCAGCAGCATGCGCCGTTATTAAGTATTGAGTTCGACCTGTAATTTCTAAAATACAACAACATCCATTGGGGTACAGAATTTCGCTGTATCACTGTATTCCAGACAATTTATGCGGTTGGTCACCACAGGCGTACGTCTGCGCTGCTACCTGGCGCAGGCGTACGCCGCCCTACACCACTTCACCGACTAACCCTGTTCCGATGGAGTAAATATGAAAAAAATAAGTTTAACCAAAATGATCATATTAGGCCTGATACTCGGCATGATTGCCGGGGTGATCATTAATAATATGGCATCAGCAGATACAGCAAAATCCTATGCGCAGGATATTTCCATTTTTACCACTATATTTTTACGCCTGGTAAAAATGATTATCGCCCCGCTGGTAATATCAACGCTGGTGGTCGGCATTGCCAAAATGGGCGATGCGAAAACGCTCGGGCGCATATTCTCTAAAACCTTTTTCCTGTTTATTTGCGCCTCGCTGCTGTCGATTGCGCTGGGTCTGGTGATCGTCAATCTGTTCCAGCCAGGCGCGGGCATCAACTTTGTCCCCCACGATGCCGGAGCCGTGGCCGCCGTTCAGTCCGAGCCCTTCACCCTGAAAGTGTTTATCTCGCACGCGGTACCCACCAGCATCGTTGATGCGATGGCGCGCAACGAAATTCTGCAGATCGTGGTGTTCTCTATTTTCCTCGGCTGCAGCCTGGCGGCGATCGGCGAAAAAGCCGAGCCCATCGTGAAGGTGCTCGATTCGCTGGTGCACGTGATGCTGAAGCTCACAGGGTACGTCATGCTGTTCGCGCCGCTGACCGTTTTCGCCGCCATCTCCGGGCTGATTGCCGAGCGCGGTCTGGGCGTGATGGTCAGCGCCGGGATCTTTATGGGTGAATTCTATCTGACGCTGGGCATGCTGTGGGCAATCCTCATTGGCCTGTCGACGGTGATTGTCGGCCCATGTATCAGCCGTCTGACCAAAGCGATCTTCGAGCCCGCGCTGCTGGCCTTCACCACATCCAGCTCAGAAGCCGCCTTCCCAGGAACCCTCGATAAGCTGGAAAAATTCGGCGTCTCTTCCAAAATCGCCAGCTTCGTCCTGCCCATCGGTTACTCCTTTAACCTGGTCGGCTCCATGGCCTACTGCTCGTTCGCCACGGTGTTTATCGCCCAGGCCTGTAACGTCCACCTCAGCATGGGCGAGCAGATCACCATGCTGCTGATCCTGATGCTGACCTCCAAAGGGATGGCGGGCGTGCCGCGCGCCTCAATGGTGGTTATCGCCGCGACGCTGAACCAGTTCAACATTCCAGAAGCGGGCCTGATCCTGCTGATGGGCGTCGACCCGTTCCTCGATATGGGTCGCTCCGCCACCAACGTGATGAGTAACGCCATGGGCGCCGCCATCGTTGGCCGTTGGGAAGGCGAGCATTACGGAGAAGGCTGCCGCGGCACCGCCCCGGTCAAAAAACCGGAGCAGGAGCGCCCTGCCAGCGAAACGTCCGAAGTGGCGATGTCCTGACAGCAAAATGGCTATGAGCCCCAGGCCGGATACGTCCGGCCCGGTTCCCTCCAATCATCCCAACGGGACACACCATGAACGTGAAATTTCTTGGCACCTGCATCTTAACCGCCAGCTTACTGTTTAGCGCCGCCGCGCAGGCGCAAAGCGCGCCGGACTACGCCAGCATCATCGAGCAGGCGCATCAGAAATATAAGAGTAACCACGACGGTAAAGTCGCCGACTATATCCCTGCCCTGGCGAGCTATAGCCCGAATAATTTCGCCATTACGCTCGCGACGGTCGAAGGCAAAATTTACCAGACCGGCGACGTGACAAAAGCCTTTCCGATGGAATCATTAAGTAAAGTTTTCACCCTGGCGCTGGCGATGGAGCAGCGCGGGCCGCAGGAGGTGCTGGATAAACTCGGCGCGAACGCGACCGGCCTGCCCTTCAATTCCGGCTTAGCCGTGGAGCTCACGCAAGGCGCGCCGGAGAACCCGTTAGTCAACGCCGGCGCCTTGAGCACCGTGAGCCTGATTGCGGCGAAAGACAAAACCGACCGCTGGAACAACATTCTCAACAACCTCAACGCCTGGGCCGACAGCTCCCTGAGCGTTAACGAGCCGGTATTTCAATCCGAAATGGAGACCAATCAGCATAACCAGGCGCTGGCGATGCTGATGAATTCATACCGCAGCTTCTATGGCGACCCTCAGGAAGCCGTCGAAATCTACACCCGTCAGTGTTCGGTGGATATCACCGTTGAGCAGCTCGCCAAAATGGGGGCCGTACTCGCCAACAATGGCAAATCACCGTTCAACGGCAAGCAGCTGCTCACCGCCAGCTACGTCCCGCAGGTGCTGGCGGAAATGGCGATCGCCGGGCTGTACGACGGCAGCGGCAAATGGCTGTACACCGTCGGTATCCCGGCAAAATCCGGCGTTGGCGGCGGAATGGTCGCCGTCGTTCCCGGGCAATACGCTATCGCCGTCTACTCCCCTCCGCTGGATGCAGCCGGCAACAGCGTCCGCGCCCAGCAGACCATCGAGTACGTCGCGAATGCGACGCGGGCCAATCTCTTTTTAGCGAAATAGTGAGAAGTAAAATGTCGAAACCCTTTGTCTGGCAGGAACTTTTTGTTCAGAGCAACGATAATACCGAATATGAACTGCTAACGAATCAACATGTTAAGGTGACAGAGTTAGATGGAGAAGAGGTCATCAAGGTTGCGCCGGAAGCGTTAACATTGCTGGCTCAGCAGGCATTTTATGAGGCGTCGTTTTTCCTGCGCGCCGGGCACTTAAAGCAGATCGCCGGCATCCTGCACGACCCGCAGGCCAGCGGCAACGATAAATACGTTGCGCTACAGCTGCTGCGCAACGCCGAAGTCTCGGCAAAAGGTGTGCTGCCAAACTGCCAGGATACCGGGACCGCCACCATCGTCGCGAGCAAAGGCCAGAACGTCTGGACCGGCGGCAACGACGCGGAAGCTCTGAGTCAGGGCATCTACACCACCTTTCAGGAAAACAATTTACGCTATTCGCAAAATGCCCCCCTTGATATGTATACCGAGGTCAACACTGAGACCAACCTGCCCGCGCAGATTGATATCAGCGCGGTGCCGGGCAGCGAGTACCGCTTCCTTTTCGTCAATAAAGGCGGCGGCTCGGCGAACAAAGCCGCGCTATTTCAGGAAACAAAATCTATTCTGCAGCCGGAAAAACTCACCGCCTTCCTGATTGAAAAAATGAAGGCGCTGGGCACCGCCGCCTGCCCGCCGTACCACATCGCCTTTGTCGTGGGGGGCCTGTCGGCGGACCAGGCGTTGAAGGTGGCGAAGCTGGCTTCGACAAAATATTACGACAATCTGCCCACCAGCGGAAACGAACTGGGCCAGGCGTTTCGCGATACGTCGCTGGAAGCGGCGCTGCTCAAAGCCAGCCGCGAGTTCGGCATCGGCGCACAGTTTGGCGGCAAATACTTCGCCCACGACATTCGCGTGATTCGCCTGCCGCGGCACGGCGGCTCCTGCCCTATCGCAATGGCGCTTTCCTGCTCCGCCGACCGAAACATCAAAGCCAAAATCAACAAACACGGCATCTGGCTGGAGAAGCTGGAACATAACCCGGGCAAGTTTATCCCTGATTCTCAGCGCATAGAAAACGGGGCGCAGACCGTCCAGCTCGATCTGAACCGGCCGCTGCGCGACATCCTCCACGACCTGTCAGCCCTGCCCGTGGGCACCCGGCTATCGCTGAGCGGTCCGATTGTCGTCGCCCGCGACATCGCCCATGCCCAAATCAAAGCGCGTCTGGATAACGGCGAACCGATGCCGGAGTATATGCGCAAGCATATTGTCTACTACGCCGGCCCGGCGAAAACGCCGAATAATCTGGCCTGCGGCTCGCTGGGCCCCACCACCGGCGGACGCATGGATGGGTATGTTGACGCTTTCCAGGCGGCGGGCGGCAGTCTGATCATGCTTTCCAAAGGCAACCGCAGCCAGCAGGTGACCGAGGCCTGCCATAAACACGGCGGCTTTAATCTCGGCAGCATCGGCGGCGCGGCGGCCCTGCTGGCGCAGCAGTATGTTAAAAGTTTGCGCTGCCTGGAGTATCCGGAGCTGGGCATGGAAGCGGTATGGATGATGGAAGTCGAAAATCTGCCCGCGTTTGTGCTGGTTGACGACAAAGGCAACAACTTCTTTAGCCAGTTCGAGCAGCAGCACCGCTGCGCCACCTGTCCGGCAGGACACTAAGGAGCATTTATGCACGCGCGAGGCAATCCCGACCGCCATCGTCAGCGCCAGCAGAAGCTGAAAACGCAGGTTGCTACCCGCGTGGCGGCGGCAACGGAGCAAAAAGGCATTCTGATCGTCTTCACCGGCAACGGCAAAGGTAAATCCACCGCCGCCTTCGGTACGGCAACGCGCGCCGTCGGCCACGGTAAGCGCGTCGGTGTTGCCCAGTTCATTAAAGGTCAGTGGGATAATGGAGAGTACAACACGCTGCATCCGCTGGGCGTTGAGTTTCACATTATGGGCACCGGCTTTACCTGGGAAACGCAAAACCGGGAGGCAGATATCGAGGCGGCGTCGGCCGTATGGCAGGAGAGCAAGCGCATGCTGGCCGACCCGAGCTACGATCTGGTGGTGCTGGATGAACTTACCTATATGCTGGCGTATCACTATCTGGATACTCAGGAAGTGATCGCGGCGATAGAGAATCGTCCGCCGCGGCAGAACGTGATTGTCACCGGCCGCGGCTGCCACGCCCGGCTGCTGGAGCTTGCCGATACGGTTAGTGAGCTGCGTCCGGTGAAGCACGCCTTTGACAGCGGTATTCAGGCGCAGGTGGGAATCGACTGGTAGTTTTACCCGGCTCGCGCTGCGCTTAGCCGGGCTACGGGTTCACAGCGTTCTGCGGGCCAGTAGCCGGACAGATGCGCAGCATCGCCTCCGGGAAACTCAGCCACTCTGCGCCCGGCACCGCCGTCTGCGGTCCGGATAACGCGCCGTCAGGCTGCCGAGACCACCGATTTTTGCAGCAGCCACTCGCGGAATACCTGTAAATGCCGGGATTCCGCTTTATCCTCCTGCCACGTCATAATGAAGCGGTTGCCGGTGCGAATCGGCACATCGCAGGGGATCACCATCTCACCGCTATCCAGGTCATGCTGAATGGCAAAACGCGGCAGCAGCGCCACCCCCAGGTTCGAACGCACCGCCGCAATCAGCATTGAGAGCAGGTCAAAACGCGGACCGATGTTGATCTGCGGGCTGGTGATATTCGACAGCGCAAACCACTCCTGCCAGCCGTGAATTCGCGTGCTTTGATGCAGCAGCGGAAACTCGCCCAGCAGCTCCTCGACCGCCAGCTTCTGCCCGGGTTCGGACAGCAGCCCGCAGCCGCACACCGGCAGAATTTCCTCTTCGAACAGATACTCAACCTCCGCCCACGGCGAGCAAAAATCCTCGCGCATAATGGCGGCATCGTACTCGCGGCTAAGAAAATCGCCAATATTAGCCAGCGAATGAATATTAACGATAATGCCCGGATGTAATTTATTAAACTCGCGCAGGTTGGGGATCAGCCAGTGGGTGCTAAAGGTAGGATTGACGGCCAGCTCAAGCACCTGCACCGTCGGTTGCCATGTCATAATGGAGTTGGTATCACGTTCCAGTTTGTTAAGCGTTTCCTTAACGATAGTCAAATAATGCTTGCCAGCCGCATTTAAAAAAATCCTTTTTTTAGCATGATTAAATAATGACGTATGGAGGAAATCCTCCAGCGCCGTGACCTGTCGGAACACGGCGCTTTGTGTTAAAGCCAACTCTTCCGCTGCTCGAGTATAACTTTCGTGGCGAGCCACAACCTCAAAGGTCACCAGTAATTCAGTTTTGGGGATTTTTCCTCTCATAACGTCTTCCATTTACGGCGTGCAAAAAATTGTTTAATAGATAAAAAAAGCGCGCAAGGACATCAGATTAGCCCGGGTGTTATATTTTATTTTACCTTCAGATGTCATTGATCTATTCCATGATTAATGCACACTGTTATTGATCAAATAATAACCAATAATACCCAGGCACTACAATAAACACAATTTAAACAATGTGATTGTCATGCAAATAACAACAATAAGTTGTCAATATTTTTTCACATTAACTTGTTTATTTGCGAAGTCAGTCGATGAGACGGTGAAATTTAATTGCCCGCTGGTGAGCATAAATGAAAATTTTTCCGCGATCGGCCACACATTATGAGCGCTCCAGGAAAAATCTGTATTAACGATAAAACGGCGGCTAATCGACTTACCGTGAAGCGGCTGCCAGACGCCGATCGCGGAACGACTGCGGGCTGGTGCGATGAGCGGCGCGAAACACCCGACAAAAGTAGCTGGTTTGCGCAAACTGAAGCTTACGCGCTACGCTGTCTACCGAATATGACGGATCGCCAAGCAGTTCTCCGGCACGCTGCATTTTGCGCTGATTAACCCAGACTTTAAAATTCACCCCCTGGCGTTTTTTAAAAAAACGACTAAAATAATTTGCGCTTAAACAAACGTGAGCGGCGACGGCCTCTAAAGACAGCTCACCATATAAATTTTCATCAATATAGCGTAATGCCGACAGCAGTTTTATTTCATGGGACGATTTTTGCGAATAATAAAACTCTCTCTTATGCCACAACGGTTTCTCGTCCACTTCACTGTTTTCTGCAATCGCAGACATATTATTAACGATAAAATGCAGTAATCGTATCGCCGCCGCCCGATGCTGGTTGTCGGTCGCGTTATGATGGTCGCAAATAATATAACCGGATAATGTATTGTCCTGAATCAGCGGTAAGGCAAAGAAATTTAACCCACCATAGCCAGCAGGTAATCGATTGTCATTCGCCTCAATCACCGTGGTCTCCAGCCCGGTAGCCCGCGAAAAAAGCGCTGCCAGCGAGCTAAAGCTCTCCCATTGTTCATGCATTTTCTTTCGCACCACATTATTCCCCACCGCCTTTTGCAAGCACTTAATATGCAAAATAGCGCGGATAAAAAGGATGATGCCGGACGCAAAAAATAATCTCATTTGCGCAGATGAATATGATTAAACGGCATGAAATCGCGGGCGAAAACGGCGTAACGCCTGATGGCGCAGTGGCAGGCAAAAAAAAGGCCATCATCAGATGGCCAACCATGTCGAAATTGGACCAGCCCTTAACCATGCAGAACGTCAGGGCTGTTTTTTTACTTATTACTTAATTACGGTTTTCAGCGCTTCGCCGATATCGGCCAGGCTGCGAACGGTCTTCACGCCAGCGGCTTCCAGCGCGGCGAATTTCTCATCCGCCGTCCCTTTACCACCGGCAATGATGGCGCCCGCATGACCCATACGTTTGCCCTTCGGCGCGGTCACGCCGGCGATGTAGCCGACAACCGGTTTGGTCA
The DNA here is from genome assembly GCF_040062275.1 of Klebsiella sp. GW_Kp182. NCBI lineage: Bacteria > Pseudomonadati > Pseudomonadota > Gammaproteobacteria > Enterobacterales > Enterobacteriaceae > Klebsiella > Klebsiella sp. GW_Kp182. The sequence continues at coordinate 24,104 of NZ_JBEAFQ010000048.1, forward strand.
CGTGATCTTTGATGTAAGCGGCCGCTTCTTCTTCCGCGCTACCGCCGATCTCACCGATCATGACGATCGCTTCGGTCTGCGGATCTTCCTGGAACAGCTTCAGGATATCGATGAAGTTAGAGCCCGGGATCGGGTCGCCGCCGATGCCCACGCAGGTGGACTGGCCGAAGCCGTAATCAGTGGTCTGCTTAACCGCTTCATAGGTCAGGGTACCGGAACGGGAAACGATGCCCACTTTACCCGGCTTGTGAATGTGGCCCGGCATGATGCCGATTTTGCATTCGCCTGGGGTGATCACGCCCGGGCAGTTTGGCCCGATCATGCGCACGCCCGCTTCATCCAGCTTCACCTTCACGGTCAGCATATCCAGCGTCGGGATGCCTTCGGTGATGGTGATAATCAGCTTAATGCCTGCATCGATAGCTTCCAGGATTGAGTCTTTGCAGAACGGCGCCGGAACGTAGATAACGGATGCGGTTGCGCCGGTCGCTTCTACCGCTTCGCGCACGGTGTTGAACACCGGCAGGCCCAGATGGGTGGTGCCGCCTTTGCCCGGCGTTACGCCGCCAACCATTTGCGTACCGTAAGCGATGGCTTGTTCAGAGTGGAATGTACCCTGGCTACCGGTGAAGCCCTGGCAGATAACCTTGGTATCTTTATTAATTAAAACGGACATTATTTCCCCTCCACTGCGGCAACAACCTGCTGAGCTGCATCCGTCAGACTTTTCGCTGCAATAATATTCAGGCCGCTGTCAGCCAGTTTCTTCGCGCCCAGTTCGGCGTTGTTACCTTCCAGACGAACCACTACCGGGACGTTAACGCCCACTTCGGCTACCGCGCCGATGATGCCGTCGGCAATCAGATCGCAGCGTACGATACCGCCGAAAATGTTAACCAGAACCGCTTTTACGTTGTCGTCAGAGAGGATGATTTTAAACGCTTCGGTGACGCGCTCTTTGGTTGCGCCGCCGCCAACATCGAGGAAGTTAGCCGGTTCGCCGCCGTGCAGCTTAACGATGTCCATGGTGCCCATGGCCAGGCCCGCGCCGTTCACCATGCAGCCGATGTTGCCGTCCAGCGCGACGTAGTTCAGCTCCCACTGCGCCGCCTGAGCTTCGCGCGGGTCTTCCTGCGACTGGTCGCGCATTTCGCGCAGATCCGGCTGGCGGAACAGCGCGTTGCCGTCAGCGCCCAGTTTACCGTCGAGACAGATCAGGTCGCCCTGCTTAGTGATCACCAGCGGGTTGATTTCGATCAGCGCCAGGTCGCGCTCAAGGAAAATGGTCGCCAGGCCCATAAAGATTTTGGTGAACTGCTGAACCTGTTTACCTTCCAGACCCAGTTTGAACGCCAGTTCGCGGCCCTGGTAAGGCATCGGACCCGCCAGCGGATCGATGGCGATTTTGTGGATCAGGTGCGGGGTCTCTTCCGCTACTTTTTCGATTTCCACGCCGCCTTCGGTAGAGGCCATAAAGACCACGCGACGGGAGCTACGGTCAACAACCGCGCCCAGGTACAGCTCTTTATCAATATCGGTCGCCGCTTCAACAAGAATCTGGTTAACCGGCTGGCCGTTCGCATCTGTTTGATAGGTGACGAGGCGTTTGCCCAGCCAGTGTTCAGCAAATGCGCGAATGTCTTCTTTGCTCTTCACTACTTTCACACCGCCCGCTTTGCCGCGGCCACCAGCGTGAACCTGACATTTCACTACCCACGGACCCGCGCCGATTTTTGAAGCGGCTTCTTCTGCTTCACGCGGAGTAGTACAGGCATAACCCACCGGCGCCGGTAAGCCATAGCGGGCAAAGAGTTGTTTTGCCTGATATTCATGTAAGTTCATGTGTTCAGTCCATCCTTCAGGGAATAATTATAAACCTGTAGGCCTGATAACGGCGCTCGCGCGCTTTACCCGGCCTACGGTAGGTCATACTCTTGCTGACTACACGTCCAGCAGCAGACGAGTCGGGTCTTCCAGCAGCTCTTTAATCGCAACCAGGTAGCCAACCGACTCACGTCCGTCGATCAGACGATGGTCGTAGGAGAGCGCCAGGTACATCATCGGCAGAATTTCCACCTTACCATTCACCGCCATCGGACGATCTTTGATGGCATGCATACCCAGAATCGCGCTCTGCGGCGGGTTGATGATCGGCGTGGACATCAGAGAACCGAATACGCCGCCGTTGGTAATGGTGAAGTTACCGCCGGTCAGGTCGTCTACGGTCAGCTTGCCGTCGCGGCCTTTTACTGCCAGCTCTTTAATTTTCTTCTCGATATCCGCCATGCCCAGCAGATCGACGTCGCGCAGAACCGGGGTGACCAGGCCGCGAGGCGTGGAGACCGCCATGCTGACGTCGAAATAGTTGTGGTACACCACGTCGTCGCCATCGATAGAGGCGTTCACTTCCGGATAGCGTTTCAGCGCTTCCACGACCGCCTTCACGTAGAAGGACATGAAGCCCAGGCGGATACCGTGACGTTTTTCAAACGCGTCACCGTACTGCTTACGCAGATCCATAATCGGCTTCATGTTGACTTCGTTGAAGGTCGTCAGCATGGCGGTGGAGTTTTTCGCTTCCAGCAGACGCTCGGCAACGCGTTTGCGCAGACGGGTCATCGGCACGCGTTTTTCCGAGCGGTTGCCCAGCTGCGCCGCCGGAGCAGCAGCAGCGGGTGCAGCCGCCGGCGCTTCAGCTTTAGCCGGCGCGCTCGCCAGATGCTTCTCCACGTCTTCGCGGGTCAGGCGGCCGCCAACGCCGGTGCCTTTAATGGCCGCCGCGTCGAGGCTGTGTTCCGCCAGAAGACGGCGAATCGCCGGGCTCAGCGCATCGTTGTTTTGTTCTTCCAGAGAAGCCTGCTGGCGCTGGGCCGGCGTCGACTCTTTGGCATCGGCTTTCGCGCCGGACTCTTTGCCCGCGCTGTTGCCTTCACGCAGGCGGCCGAGGATCTGACGAGAGAGCACGGTGGCGCCTTCGTCTTCAATGACCGCGTCCAGAATGCCATCCGCTGAAGCCGGTACTTCCAGTACCACTTTGTCAGTTTCGATTTCTACCAGCACTTCGTCACGAACAACCGCATCGCCCGGTTTTTTATGCCAGGTGGCAACCGTTGCGTCAGCTACGGACTCAGGCAGGTCGGGAACCAGAATATCTACGCTACTCATTATGTATCCTTTAATTAATCGACGTTCAGCGCGTCATTGACCAGATCTTGTTGCTGTTTCTGGTGAACGGACAGGTATCCTACCGCCGGAGAGGCGGAGGCCGGGCGGCCTGCATAACGCAGAGAGGCCCCAAACGGAATCACTTCACGGAAGTGATGCTGGCTGCAGTACCACGCGCCCTGGTTGAGCGGTTCTTCCTGACACCAGACAAAATCATGCACGTGCGCATACGGTTTCAGCGCTTCCTGTACCGCCTGGTGCGGGAACGGGTAGAGCTGCTCTATGCGAACGATAGCGACATCTTTTTGCTCTTTCTTGCGGCGCTGTTCCAGCAGGTCGTAATAAACCTTACCAGAGCACAGCACAACACGCTTCACGGCTTTCGGGTCGAGATCGTCGATTTCACCGATTGCCGGCTGGAAGGTGCCGTTAGCCAGTTCGTCCATGCTCGATACCGCCAGCGGGTGACGCAGCAGCGATTTCGGCGACATCACGATCAGCGGGCGACGCATACCGCGCAGCGCCTGACGACGCAGCATATGGTAAACCTGCGCCGGCGTGGACGGTACGCAAACCTGCATGTTCTGCTCGGCGCAGAGCTGCAGATAGCGTTCCAGACGCGCGGAGGAGTGCTCCGGCCCCTGGCCTTCGTAGCCGTGCGGCAGTAGCATCACCAGACCGCACATACGGCCCCACTTCTGCTCGCCGGAGCTGATGAACTGGTCGATAACCACCTGCGCGCCGTTGGCGAAGTCGCCGAACTGCGCTTCCCAGATGGTCAGAGTACGCGGCTCTGCGGTGGCATAGCCGTATTCAAACGCCAGGACCGCTTCTTCTGACAGCACGGAGTCCCAGACTTTAAAATGGCCCTGACCGTTGTGGACGTGCTGCAGCGGCGTATAGGTTGAACCATTTTTCTGGTTATGGATCACCGCGTGGCGGTGGAAGAAGGTCCCGCGCCCGGAGTCTTCGCCGGACAGACGCACCGAAATACCTTCATCGACCAGCGTGGCGTAGGCGAGGTTTTCCGCGCCGCCCCAGTCGAACAGCTTCTCGCCGGCGGCCATTGCCTGACGATCGCCATAGATTTTCGCGACGCGCGACTGCATCTCAACGGCTTCCGGCACCGTACTGATGCGTTTCGCCAGCTCCTGCAGACGCTTAGGTTCAACTTTGTCCGGATAGCTCTCATCCCACTCGTGGTTGAGGTACGGGGACCAGGTAAAGGAGTGCATGTTCATCGGACGCCACTCCTGCACCACGCATTCGCCAGCATCCAGCGCGTCGCGGTAGAGGTTAACCTGCTCGGTAGCGTCTTCCAGCGTCGCGACCTTATCGGCTTCCAGCTTGTCAGCGTAGATTTTGCGCGGGGTCGGGTGCTTTTTGATTTTCTGATACATCAGCGGCTGGGTTGCGCTCGGCTCGTCGGCTTCGTTGTGGCCGTGACGGCGGTAGCAAACCAGGTCGATGAAGACATCGCGTTTGAAGGTATTACGGAAATCCAGCGCCAGGCGGGTCACGAAAGCGACCGCTTCCGGGTCATCGGCGTTGACGTGGAAAATCGGCGACTGCACCATCTTACCGATGTCGGTGCAGTACGGGGTAGAACGCGCATCCAGCGGGTTAGACGTGGTGAATCCCACCTGGTTGTTAATCACGATGCGTACGGTACCGCCCACTTCGTAACCGCGAGCTTTGGACATGTTCAGGGTTTCCTGAACCACGCCCTGGCCGGTGACCGCGGCGTCGCCGTGAATGGTGATCGGCAGAACTTTGTTGCTGCTCGGTTCGTCGAGACGATCGAGGCGAGCGCGTACGGAACCGATAACTACCGGGCTGACGATTTCCAGGTGCGACGGGTTAAACGCCAGCGCCAGGTGCACCAGGCCGCCTTCGGTTTCCATGTCCGACGAGAAGCCCATGTGGTACTTCACGTCACCGGTACCGAGGTGTTCTTTATGTTTACCGGCAAATTCGTCGAACAGGTCCTGCGGTTTTTTACCCAGCACGTTGACCAGTACGTTCAGACGACCGCGGTGCGCCATGCCCAGCACCACTTCGCGGGTACCGCTCTTACCCGCGTGGCGGATAATCTCTTTGAGCATTGGGATCAGCGCATCGCCGCCTTCCAGCGAGAAGCGTTTCGCGCCCGGGAATTTCGCCCCGAGGTAGCGTTCGAGGCCTTCCGCCGCGGTCAGCTCGCTCAGGAAGCGTTTTTTCTCTTCGGCGCTAAAGCTCGCTTTGCCTGCTACCGACTCGATACGCTGCTGGATCCAGCGTTTTTCTTCGGTAGAAGTAATGTGCATATATTCCGCGCCGATGGAGCCGCAATAGGTTTGCTTCAGGGCAGAGATCAGATCGCCCAGCTTCATCGTGTCTTTACCGATGGCAAAAGAACCTACGTTATAGATCTCCTGGAAATCGGCCTCGGTCAGATCGTGGTAAGCCGGATCGAGATCCGCCACTCTCTCTTGCTGCCACAGTCCCAGCGGATCGAGATTCGCATGCTGGTGACCACGGAAGCGGTATGCGTTGATGAGCTGCAGGACTTTAACCTGCTTCACATTGGTGTCAGGGTCGGAAATCGAAGAAGTGTAACGCGAGGCATCCTTCGCCAGGCGGCGGAAATAATCACGCGTTTTGGAATGAAATTGATCCGGTTTGACTCCGGTGCCAGGTAACTGCTGGAACATAGAACGCCAGTTGGCGTCAACAGAGTCAGGATCGGTTAAGAAGTCTTCATAGAGCTGTTCTATCCAGCTCTGGTTCGAACCAGAGAGGTAAGAAGAGTCCAGCCAGGCTTTCATTGCGCCGTTCTGCATCGTGATCCCTTAAGCATTTATATGCTTATTTCGCCGTAGAAACTACCACGCACAGAAGTTGTACGTGCCGGGGTTCACTTGTTGCGGATGAGTTGTGGTTTCGTCCGCTAAGGAACCTTTAAAAACTGCCATTAATCTTCGGCGTTCAGGCTGCGGTTGCGTTAGCTGCCTTCACTTACCCCGGTCACATAGTTCACTATGCTCCCGGGGATGCGTTCAGTTGCCGCCTTACCTCGCTCTGAACGCCTTGATTACTGGTACATATTTGGCGGTTTTTAAAGATTTCCTGCTATCCCCTTCATACTTCAAGTTACATGTGCGTTGGCTTTCCTCACTCACCCCAGTCACTTACTTGAGTAAGCTCCTGGGGATTCGCTGCGTCGCCGCGTGACTCGGCCTTCGGCCTCGCCCCTACGGGGCCAGCGCAAGCGCTGTTCAAAACGGCTAGCCGTTTTGTCCTGTAACTCGAATTATTTAGGGTATTCATTTCCCGGCGGCGCGAACGCTGCCGGGGCTACTGCTTTTGGTAGCCCGGATAAGCGCTAGCGCCATCCGGGGCAGACCGGGTTACTTACGCACTGCGCTGCAGCAGCATCGACTTAATATGGCCGATGGCGCGCGTCGGGTTCAGCCCCTTAGGACACACACTGACGCAGTTCATAATGCTGTGACAGCGGAATACGCTGAAAGCATCGCTCAGCCCTTCGAGGCGCTCGCTGGTTTCGGTATCGCGACTGTCGATCAGGAAGCGATACGCGGCCAGCAGGCCGGCCGGGCCGATAAACTTGTCCGGGTTCCACCAGAACGACGGGCAAGACGTTGAACAACATGCGCAGAGAATACACTCGTACAAACCATCGAGTTTCTCACGCTGCTCTGGCGACTGCAGATGCTCGCGAGCCGGAGGATTTTGCCCATTATTCAACAAGTAAGGCTTAATCTTCTCATATTGTGCATAGAATTGCCCCATGTCTACCACCAAATCACGGATAACCGGTAATCCTGGCAGCGGACGGATAACAATTTTCTTACCCGGCTGATTCAGCGCGGAGATCGGCGTGATGCACGCCAGACCATTTTTCCCGTTCATGTTCAGACCGTCGGAGCCACAAACCCCTTCACGGCAGGAGCGGCGGAACGACAGCGACGGGTCTTTCTCTTTCAGCTGGATTAACGCGTCCAGCAGCATCATGTCGCGACCCTCTTCCGCTTCCAGGGTGTAATCCTGCATGCGCGGAGCATCGTCTACGTCCGGGTTATAACGATAAACTGAAAACTCGAGTTTCATATTCCTGTCTCCGCATTAATAAGTACGAATCTTCGGCGGGAATGCCGGACGCAGCTTCGGTTCCATATTGACGCTACGACGCGTCATGGATTCCGACTCTGGCAGATACAGGGAATGGCACAGCCAGTTTTCATCATCACGATCCGGGAAGTCGAAGCGGCTATGCGCGCCGCGGCTTTCGGTACGATAGTTCGCAGACATCGCGGTGGCGTAAGCGGTTTCCATCAGGTTATCCAGCTCCAGGCACTCAACGCGCTGGGTGTTGAACTCGCTGGAAGTATCATCCAGGCGGGCGTTTTTCAGACGCTCGCGGATGGCTTTCAGCTGCTCAAGGCCCTTCGCCATTGCATCCCCTTCGCGGAAGACCGAGAAGTTATGCTGCATACACTCTTGCAGCGCTTTGCGGATTTCGACCGGGTCTTCACCATTCCGGTTGCCGTTCCAGCGGTTCAAACGTTCCAGAGAAGCGTCGATCTCTTCATCCGTCGCGTCGCGCAGTACGCCCTGCTCGGCGATAGACTCTTGCAGGTGCAGACCCACCGCGCGGCCAAAGACCACCAGGTCAAGCAGCGAGTTGCCGCCCAGACGGTTCGCGCCGTGTACCGATACGCAGGCGATTTCGCCTACCGCGAACAGTCCCGGAATAACCACATCTTCGCCCTGCTCGTTGACGGTCAGCGCCTGTCCGCTCACTTTGGTCGGAATACCGCCCATCATATAGTGGCAGGTTGGGATAACCGGAATCGGCTCTTTTACCGGGTCGACGTGGGCAAAGGTGCGGGAGAGCTCCAGGATACCCGGCAGGCGGGATTCCAGCACTTCTTTACCGAGGTGATCGAGCTTCAGCTTGGCGTGCGGGCCCCACGGACCATCGCAGCCGCGACCTTCACGGATTTCGATCATGATGGAACGCGCCACCACGTCGCGACCCGCCAGGTCTTTCGCATTCGGGGCATAACGTTCCATGAAACGTTCGCCGTGTTTGTTCAGCAGGTAGCCGCCTTCACCACGGCAGCCTTCTGTCACCAGAACGCCCGCCCCGGCGATACCGGTCGGGTGGAACTGCCACATTTCCATATCCTGCACCGGCACGCCAGCGCGGATCGCCATACCAACGCCGTCGCCGGTATTGATATGGGCATTGGTGGTGGACTGGTAGATACGACCGGCGCCGCCGGTAGCCAGCACGGTGGCGCGAGCCTTGAAGTAAACCACTTCACCGGTTTCGATACACAGGGCGGTACAACCAACCACCGCGCCATCGGCGTTTTTCACCAGATCCAGCGCGTACCACTCGGAGAAAATAGTGGTGTGATTTTTCAGGTTCTGCTGATAGAGAGTGTGCAGCAGCGCGTGACCGGTACGGTCAGCCGCCGCAGCGGTACGTGCCGCCTGCTCGCCGCCGAAGTTTTTCGACTGGCCGCCGAACGGACGCTGATAAATCGTGCCATTTTCGAGACGCGAGAACGGCAGACCCATATGATCCAGCTCCAGAATCGCTTCCGGGCCGGTTTTACACATGTATTCGATGGCGTCCTGATCGCCAATGTAGTCCGACCCCTTAACGGTGTCGTACATATGCCATTCCCAGTTATCTTCATGAGTATTACCGAGCGCAACGGTGATACCACCCTGCGCAGAAACGGTATGGGAACGGGTCGGAAAAACTTTAGAGAGCAGCGCACAGGTCTGGCCGCTCTGGGAAATCTGCAGCGCCGCGCGCATACCTGCGCCTCCGGCACCAATGACAACAGCATCAAATTCTCTGACAGGCAATTTCATTACACACCCCACACCACAACAAATCCATAAAGAACGTAAGCCACCAGCGCTACAACGATCAGCAGTTGCAGAATTAAGCGCACGGCCAGTGGTTTAACGTAGTCCGTTAATACCTGCCACATCCCGATCCAGGCGTGGATCAGAATGGAAACGAGAGCCAGCAGGGTGAAGACTTTAGTGAACGCGGAGGAGAAAAGGCCCGTCCAGACTTCCCATGAAATTTCACCGGTGGTGGCAAAGAAGCCAACCATATAGATGATGTAGAGGGTCAGAACGATAGCGGTAGCACGGACCAGAATAAAGTCATGTACGCCGTTGCGTCCTAGTGCTGAGGCGTTGCTTACCATACGAGGACTCCTGCGAGAAGTGAAAGCACGACAGTAATAACAAAAGAAATTTTGGCGGAGCGTGTCCCTACTTCGAGGGTTTCTTCAAGGTAGCCAAAATCCATCAGCAGGTGGCGAATACCGACCACCGCGTGATACGCCAGCGCGGTCAGGATGCCCCACATGATGAACTTCACAAAGAAGCTATCCATAATGGATGCCGCAGTGAGAAAACCTTCGGGAGAGGAAAGGCTGGTGCCCAGCAGCCAAAGCAGAATCCCGATCGCCACGAAGGTGATCACTCCGGATACGCGATGGAGAATGGACGCTATCGCCGTGATTGGGAACCGGATCGTTTGCAGATCCAGATTGACAGGTCTTTGTTTTTTCACATTTCTTACCATGAATAACGCCCACATGCTGTTCTTATTGTTTCCTTCCTCCGGTCTGCTTGCGGGTCAGACAGCGTCCTTATCTATAACTAAAAGTCATGTTAAAACGCCTTTCCAGGAGTTAAAGCGTGACAAAATAACGCTGGGTGGCTCGGGATTGCAGGGTGTTCCGGAGACCTGGCGGCAGTATAGGCCGTTCACAAAATCATTACAATTAACCTACATATAGTTTGTCGGGTTTTCTCCCGAACAGTGATCCATGTCACGATAACAACATATTTTTAATTTTTAATCATCTGATTTGACAAATATTAAACATTATTGTTACAACCATTACCAGATAAATGCAATAATACGCAAAAGTTATGGGGTCACTCTTTTACCTGAGAATAAGTTATGCAACAGTGAGAGAGTATTGACCGATGTAATCAGGACAGTTATTAGTGGTATATAGTTTTATAATATTCGGGCTGCTAAAACGCTGATTTGCTGTTGTTTCGTCGTAGGCTGAAGACGTACCATCAAGCGCCCTTGCTCTGTACCCTGCCCTTTTCGCGACGCAGAGCGATGTGCAACATAACAAACTGGTAATGTCATCTGCTACGGGCTGAATGCAAATCCACCACCCGGCAGCCTTAAGCAATAAAGGCGCTAAGGAGACCATAAATGTCTGATGCTAAAGCAAAAATCACCCTGGGTGGTGATACTGCTATCGAACTGGATGTGCTAAAGGGCACGCTCGGTCAGGATGTTATTGATATTCGTAGTCTTGGTTCAAAAGGCGTGTTTACTTTTGACCCTGGTTTTACCTCCACCGCATCCTGCGAATCTAAAATCACCTTTATCGACGGTGATGAAGGTATCCTGCTGCACCGCGGTTTCCCGATCGATCAGTTAGCAACCGACTCCAACTATCTGGAAGTATGCTACATCCTGCTGAACGGTGAGAAGCCGACCCAGGCCCAGTACGACGAATTCAAAACCATCGTTACCCGCCACACCATGATTCACGAACAGATTACCCGTCTGTTCCACGCGTTCCGCCGCGATTCTCACCCGATGGCCGTCATGTGCGGTATCACCGGTGCGCTGGCCGCGTTCTATCACGATTCGCTGGATGTGAATAACCCACGCCACCGCGATATCGCCGCATTCCGCCTGCTCTCCAAAATGCCGACGATGGCGGCAATGTGTTACAAGTACTCTATCGGCCAGCCTTTCGTTTATCCGCGCAACGACCTCTCCTACGCGGGTAACTTCCTGAATATGATGTTCTCCACGCCGTGTGAAAAATATGAAGTGAATCCAATTCTGGAACGCGCCATGGACCGTATCCTGATCCTGCACGCCGACCACGAACAGAACGCTTCAACGTCCACCGTACGTACCGCCGGCTCTTCCGGCGCGAACCCGTTTGCCTGCATCGCTGCGGGTATTGCCTCCCTGTGGGGACCGGCACACGGCGGCGCCAACGAAGCGGCGCTGAAGATGCTCGAAGAGATCAGCTCCGTTGAACACATTCCGGAATTCGTCCGTCGCGCGAAAGACAAAAACGACTCTTTCCGCCTGATGGGCTTTGGCCACCGCGTGTACAAAAACTACGACCCGCGCGCCACCGTGATGCGTGAGACCTGCCACGAAGTGCTGAAAGAGCTCGGTACCAAAGACGATCTGCTTGAAGTGGCCATGGAGCTTGAGCACATCGCGCTCAACGACCCGTACTTCATCGAGAAGAAACTCTACCCGAACGTCGATTTCTACTCCGGTATCATCCTCAAAGCGATGGGCATTCCGTCTTCTATGTTTACCGTTATCTTCGCGATGGCGCGTACCGTGGGCTGGATTGCGCACTGGAACGAAATGCACAGCGACGGCATGAAAATCGCCCGTCCGCGCCAGCTGTATACCGGCTACGAAAAGCGCGATTTCAAAAACGATATCGCCCGTTAAGAGGGCTATCGCAGCGACAAAAAACGCGCCTGAAGGCGCGTTTTTTTATTGCTGACATCCCGGGCACCAGTAAAACGGCCGCGACGATAGCATCGTTCTCTCGATTATTCCGCCGCAGCGCTCGCAGGTCTCCCCTTCGCGATGAAAAACCTTAAAGCGAAACAGCGCGCCGTGGTGCTTATTCTCGTCCACCAGACCGCGGGTGTTGTAGGACAATCGCGGGATCTCCAGCAGCGCATGCGCCAGCGCATCAAGCTGTTTTTCATCCAGTTCAGAGGCTTTATGCCGCCCGGTCAGCCCCACCTGCCAGAGGATCTCCACGCGCAGATAGTTGCCTAATCCGGCAAGAAACGCCTGATCCAGCAGCAGACCGGAGAACTGGCGGTTGCGGAATTTCGCCGACAGCAGCCGCGCTTTGACCTGTTCAACGTTAAGGCGCATATCGAGCACATCCGGCCCGACCCGCAGCAAAAACGGATGGCGGGCGAGCTGCTCGGGCGTCAGCATCTCAATATCAGAGGCGCTGTAGAGCAAAATCGCCCTGCGCGCGGTCTGCAGCCGAACGCGCAGAACGCGCGTCGTTTCAGGCTGCTCCCCCGCGTCCACCACTCGCCAGACGCCGTACAGCTGATTGTGGCTATACAGCGTTAGCCCGCCGGAGAAGTGGGTCAGCAGCGCCTTACCGCGAGTTTCAATGTGCGTCACTCGCTGGCCGACCAGCTGAGATTGGTAATGTTGTAACTGCGGGAAGGCGAACCACGCCCCGGTCAGGGGTTCGCCTTTAATCGCCGCTTCCAGGCTATCCGCCGCGCGGCGAATTTCCGGACCTTCCGGCATAATCTTGTCCTTGTGTTAATGCGTTGCCCCACCGCCGACTTTCACATCGCCATCCTGCTGCAGGGCAACGGCGATGGCCGTTTCCAGCGCGGCCTGCACCGTCTCTACCGCCATACTGGCTTCGCCGGGATGAGCCGCGGCCTGCTCCGGCAAATACGGAATATGGATAAACCCGCCCTTCGCGCCGCTGCGATGACGCAGGCTGTGCAGCAGGCCGTACATCACGTGATTACAGACAAACGTCCCCGCCGTCTGCGACACCGACGCCGGGATCCCCCGGCTGCGCAGGGCGGTGACGATCGCTTTGATCGGCAGCGTGCTGAAGTACGCCGCCGGCCCGCCGGCAGCGATCGGTACGTCGATCGGCTGCAGGCCTTTATTGTCCGGGATCCGCGCATCATCGACGTTGATCGCCACCCGTTCAACGGTGATGTCGACGCGACCGCCCGCCTGGCCAATCGCCAGGGTCAGGACGGGATCCAGCTCATCCAGCGCGGCGTTCAGCGCCGTCAGGGCGTCGCCAAAGACGCACGGCAGCTGCCGCGCCGCTACCGGCTGTCCGCCGATAATAGCGCCATCCAGCCGCTTTACCACTTCCCACGAAGGGTTAACCGATTCGCCGCCGAACGGCTCAAAACCGGTAATTAACACGCCAGCCATGATCCCTCCTTACAGGAACATCAGGAAATAGAGCAAAAATACGTTCACGATAAGCAGCATAATGCCGGTCGGCACCTGGGCTTTGATGACCGCGTTTTTATCCGGCAGCTCCAGCAGCGCGGCAGGCACGATATTGAAGTTCGCCGCCATGGGCGTCATCAGGGTACCGCAGTAGCCGGAGAACATGCCAATGGCCGCCATCACCGCCGGGTTCCCCCCGTGCTGCAGCACCAGAATCGGGATCCCGACCCCCGCCGTCACGATAGGAAACGCGGCGAAAGCGTTGCCCATCACCATCGTCAGCAGCGCCATTCCCAGGGTATAGACGGCAACGGCGATAAACCGGCTGTCTACCGCCAGGTAGTGCTGCGTCAGCAGGGAGATGCTGTTGCCAACGCCGGCGGCGGTAAACAGCAGCCCGAGCACCGCAAGGATCTGCGGCAAAATAAACGCCCAGCCCACCGAATCCAGCAGGCGGCGGGCTTCCTGTAACGGCTGCGCGGCCGTTTCATGGGTCATGCGGATAGCCATCACCAGACCGAGCAGCGTGCCCGCGGTCATCGAAAACAGCGTGATCAGCGTGGCGTGATTGCCCGGGCCAAAGATAGCGACCTGCAGCGAGGGGAGATTATTAAACAGCAGCACGCCGATCACCGTCACCACCGGGATCGCCAGCGCCGGGAAAAACAGCCGGTTGCCAAGACGCGCGGCGCTGGCGGTACGTTCTTCCTGCGAGCGCTGATGATAGCGACCGAGGCGCACGCCGCCAAAACCAGCGATCAGCGCCAGCACCACCACCACCACGCCAACGCCGATATTAACGGCCCGCTTGTCGCCGACCAGCTCATAGGTCCAGTCGCCAAACAGAAACACCAGGCCATACAGCCCCCAGAACAGGCCGGTTGTCAGCCTGCGCGGGTTGGCCTTATCGCGCCATGACATCACCGCCACCACCAGCAGAACCGCGCCCGCCAGCCAGTACAGCCAGGTTTGCTGAAAATTCATGCGGCACCGCCTTTCGCCTGCCCGGCGTTAACCTTGTCCAGCTCGCGCTGGAGATGGCGGTCGAGGCGCCACAGGCGGGCGGAGTGGATCAGGAAGGCGCAGACCGCCGTTGGGATCCCCCACAGGGCGATATGCAGCGGCTCGGTCTGAATGCCGCCCGACTCCAGCATAAAGTTATGCATAAAGATAATCGCCCCGAAGGCGACGAAAATATCTTCCCCGAAGAACAGGCCCACGTTGTCGGTCGCCGCCGACATCGCGCGCAGACGATAGCGCACCTCGCCGGGCAAGGCGCCGAAGTTTTTCTCCGCCGCCCCTTCCGCCATCGGCGCCAGCAGCGGGCGCACCATCTGCGGATGACCACCCAGGCTGGTGAGGCCCATCGCCGCGGTCACTTCACGAACGAACAGATAGACGATAAGCAGACGACCGGCGGTGGCGCTGCGGATCTTCGCGATCCACGTCTGCGCGCGCTCTTTCAGACCGTGCCGCTCCAGCAGGCCAATCACCGCCAGCGGCAGCAGCAGAATAAACGGCAGGTTGCGGGTATTAAGAAATCCTTCTCCCAGCTTTTCCAGAATGGTCGCGATCGGCATATGCGCCGTCAGACCCGTGATGATCCCGGACACAATAACCACCAGTACCGGGTTAAAACGCAGAACAAATCCGACCACGATCGCAGCAATGCCGATCAGTGGCCAGAGAGATAATGACTCTCCCATAGTTACATCCTGTATGTTGTTGTGAATTGTTGTCTAATGTTAATTGCTTGATAATATTTTTTTTATTCTTCTACTTCCGCACTGACCTGTATATTGCGCCCGGCAAACGCCGCGCGCAAGCGGCGCGCAAAATCCAGCGCGTGCTCGCCGTCGCCGTGCAGGCAGACGGTTTCCGCCACCACGTGCGCCCATTCGCCGGTGATGCTGCGTACCCGGCTGTGCTGCACCATTTCCAGGGTTTGCGCCAGCGACTGCTCTTCGCTCTCGATCAGCGCGCCGGGCTGGGTGCGCGGCACCAGGCTGCCGTCCGCCAGATAGCCGCGGTCGGCGAAGACCTCCTGGCGGGTGGTCAGCTGATAACGCTGCCCGGCGCGAATCAGCTCGCTGCCCGCCAGGCCTACCAGCACCAGACCCGCGTCAACGTCATATACCGCTTTGGCGATAGCGTCAGCAAGCTGCGGATCTTTTGCCGCCTGGTTATAAAGCATGCCGTGCGGCTTGACGTGCTGCAGCTCGCCGCCCTGCGCGCGCACCAGCGCCGCCAGCGCGCCGACCTGATACAGCGTTTGCGCATAAACCGTTTCCGGCGGCAGCTGCATCGCCGTACGGCCAAAATTTTCCCGGTCAGGGAAGCTGGGATGCGCGCCCACCGCGACGCCATATTTTAGCGCTTCGCGGACGCACTGCAGCATCATCACCGCATCGCCCGCATGGAAACCGCAGGCGATATTGGCAGAAGAGACCAGCTGCAGCAGCGCGCTATCGTTGGCGCAGCCTTCGCCCAGGTCGGCGTTTAAATCAATCTTCATCGTTCAGTCTCCATGCCAGCTGTTCAAAATAACGTTGTCTGTCGGCGCGCGCCTTCAGCGCCTCCTCCAGGGAGCAGGGAACAAAGTGGATCGGCTGTCCCAGCGGGATCTGCGCCAGCTGGTACATGTCGGCTTCGATAATGGTCGCAATCCGCGGATAGCCGCCGGTGGTCTGCGCGTCGTTCATCAGTACGATGGGCTGGCCATTATGCGGAACCTGTACCACGCCGGGCAGCAGGCCGTGCGAAAGCATCTCGCGGTCGGTCGTCCGCTTCAGCGGTTGCCCCTGCAGGCGATAGCCCATGCGATTGCTCTGCGGGCTAAGCTGCCACGGCGAGCGCCAGAACGTGTCCTGCGACACGCTATCAAACTCCTGGTACTCGGGCCCGGGCAGCGCGCGGATGCGGTTGCCGATGGGGAGCTGCTTCACGCCGCGCGGCCCGCGGAACTGCTTATCCGATTTCCCCAGCTTCAGCCGATCTCCGTCCTGCAAACGTCGACCTTCCAGACCGCCAATCCCCACTTTCAGATCGGTGCTGCGCGAACCCAGCACCTTCGGTACCGCAATCCCCCCCGCCACCGCCAGGTAGCTGCGCACGCCGTGCTGCGGGTTCTTGAGCACCAGATGCTGCCCGGCCTTGACCGCCGTTCGCCAGCCCACCCATACCGGCTCGCCATCGAGTTTCGCCTCGCAGGCGGCGCCGGTCAGCGCAAACCAGCCGCTGCGTTCAAACTGAATATCCACCTGACCCAGCGTTATCTCCAGCGCCGCGGCGTTAGCGCCGTTACCCACCAGCAGATTAGCGGTGACCAGCGCCGGCTTATCCATAGCGCCACAGCGGCTGATGCCCAGCTGACGCAGCCCTTCACGCCCGCCGTCCTGCACCGAGGTATACATTCCGGCGCGGATAATTTTTAACATACGCCCTCCTTTTGCGGCACGAAACGCACTCTGTCGCCGGAACGCAGCAGCACCGGCTCCTTGCGCTTCGGATCAAACAGCGCCAGCGGCGTACGCCCCAGCAGCTGCCATCCCCCCGGCGTCGCCAGCGGATAGATCCCGGTTTGCGCCCCGCCAATACCGACGGACCCGGCGGGTACCAGCAGGCGCGGCTCCGCCCGTCGCGGCATCGCCAGCTGCTCCGGCAGGCCGCCGAAGTACGGGAACCCCGGCTGGAAGCCGAGGAACCACACCACGTACTCCACCGACGAATGCAGCTCAACCACCTGCTTTTCGCTCAGGCCGCTGTGGCGGGCAATTTCTCCCAGATCCGGTCCGTATTCGCCGCCATAAACTACCGGGACCGAGACCTCCCGCGATTCCGGTTCGAGCGTATCGCACTCCTCCCACCAGAGCTGCAGGCGCTCAATCGCGTCCCACGCCGTCTGCTGCGGGTTGCGCAATATCACGGTAATGTTGTTCATGCCCGGGATGGCTTCCACCACCTCGGTATGGCCTACCAGCCGCTGGGCTAACCGCCAGATCCGCTTCTGACTTTCCAGCGTCACCGGAGGCTCAAGCTCCAGTACGACTGCCGTTTCACCTAATAAATAACAACGCGCTCGCTGCACTTTTGCCTCCGTTCATCAGGCCGGGTTCGGGATATCAATAAACGTGACGTCCAGTTCGGTATTTTCCGTCAGCCATTCGCTTAACGCGCGAATGCCGCCGCGCTCGGTGGCATGGTGCCCGGCGGCGTAGAAATGCAGCCCCTGCTCGCGCGCCGAGTGTATGGTTTGCTCTGAAACTTCACCGGTAATAAACGCATCGACGCCAAAGCGGGCCGCGCTGTCGATAAAGCTTTGCCCACCGCCGGTGCACCAGGCCACGCGGGCGACTTTATCCGGCCCGGTGTCGCCGCACCACAGCGGTTTGCGACCCAGCCGCGCTTCAATCCATGAAGCCAGCTCCAGGCCCGATACCGCCATCGACAGTTCGCCCCACGGTACCAGCGGTTCAATCTCCCCCATCACATTGATGCCGAGCAGCGACGCCAGCTGAGCGTTATTGCCCAGTTCCGGGTGAGCGTCGAGCGGCAGGTGCCAGCCATAGAGGTTAATGTCGTTAGCCAGCAGCGTTTTGAGGCGGTTGCGCTTCATGCCGCGAATGACCGGCGATTCGCCTTTCCAGAAGTAGCCGTGATGGACGATCACCGCATCGGCCTCCAGGCGGACGGCTTCATCCAGCAGCGCCTGGCTGGCGGTCACGCCGGTGACGACTTTTTGTATCGTTTCGCGCCCTTCCACCTGGAGCCCGTTGGGGGCGTAATCACTGATGGCCGCGCTATTGAGTTTTTCATTAATCAGTTGTTCCAGTTCACTATTTTTCATTGCCGTTCCACCAGGTCATCGTTCTATGCAGAGGAATAACATAACGGTATCCGTCCGGTCAGTCGATAGTTCTGCCGCTTCGCCGTCCATTTTGACTTTTCGCGAAATCCCGCAATTTGTCTACTCCCTCGTTCGCGCATTCGTGTATATTTATGCACTATTACAGCATATTAAATAACCAGAAAGCCCATAAGGCCATGAATATCGCTAGTTAATGGCTATTCATGCAGAAAGATCGACTTTCTTTTTTACGGCAGGACAAGGCATTACATGAACACACAATCCTCACAGCCGCGGGCGATTTATTACGTCGTCGCGCTGCAAATCTGGGAATATTTCAGTTTTTACGGCATGCGCGCGCTGCTGATTCTTTATCTCACCAACCAGCTCAAGTATGACGATAATCATGCTTATGCGCTGTTCAGCGCCTACTGTTCTTTAGTCTACGTCACGCCGATTCTCGGCGGCTTCCTGGCCGATAAGCTGCTGGGCAACCGCATGGCGGTGATGCTCGGCGCGCTGCTGATGGCCATCGGCCATCTGGTGCTCGGCGCCAGCGAAATCGCCCCCACCTTCCTCTACCTGTCGCTGGCGATTATTGTCTGCGGCTACGGGCTGTTTAAATCCAACGTCAGCTGCCTACTCGGCGAGCTGTATGAACCCACCGACCCGCGCCGCGACGGCGGTTTTTCGCTGATGTACGCGGCGGGTAACGTCGGGTCTATCATTGCGCCAATCGCCTGCGGCTACGTGCAGGAGGAGTACAGCTGGGCGATGGGCTTCGCGCTGGCGGCCGTCGGCATGATCGCCGGGCTGGTGATTTTCCTCAGCGGCAATCACCATTTCCGCCACACCCGGGGCGTCAATCGCGAAGCGCTGCGGGCGCGGAGTTTCGTCTTACCAAACTGGGGCTGGCTGCTGGTGCTGCTGATCGCCGCGCCGCTGCTGATCACCGTGCTGTTCTGGCAGGAGTGGTCGGTTTACGCGCTGATTGTGGCGACGGTTATCGGCCTGGCGGTACTGACGCGGATCTACCTGCGGGCGGAGACCGCCAGGCAGCGTAAAGAGCTGCGGCTGATTATGGTGCTCACCTGCTTCAGCCTGCTGTTCTGGGCCTTTGCGCAGCAGGGCGGCAGTTCCATCAGCCTCTATATCGACCGTTTTGTTAATCGCCATTTTATGGGCTATGAGATACCGACCGCGATGTTCCAGTCGGTGAACGCCTTTGCGGTGATGCTCTGTGGGGTGGTGCTGGCGTGGCTGGTGAAGGAGAATATTAACGGCAACCGTACCGTGCGTATCTGGGGCAAATTCGCGCTGGGCCTCGGCCTGATGAGCGCCGGTTTCTGTATCCTGACCCTCAGCGCACGCTGGTCGGCGGCTTACGGACAATCTTCAATGCCGCTGATGGTGCTGGGCCTGGCGGTGATGGGCTTCGCCGAGCTGTTTATCGACCCGGTGGCGATGTCGCAGATTACCCGTATTGAGATCCCCGGCGTGACCGGGGTGCTGACCGGTATTTATATGCTGCTCTCCGGCGCTATCGCCAACTATCTGGCAGGCGTGATTGCCGATCAAACCTCGCAGGGGTCGTTCGATGCCGCCGGGGCCGTCAACTACTCGATCAACGCCTACATTGAGGTATTCAGCCAGATAACCTGGGGCGCGCTGGCCTGCGTCGGCCTGGTGCTGGCTATCTGGCTGTATCACGCCGTTAAGATCCGGACTCGTCGCCTGGCGATGGAGTCTTAAGCTCTCTGGCGGCTTCCCAGGCCGCCAGCGTCGCCAGCCGCGCCTGCTTGTGGTCAACAATCGGGCGCGGATAATCCAGCGTTACGCCCTGTTTCTCCGCCCACAGCCACGGTTGATGCACCGCTTTTTCAGGTACCCCGGCCAGCTCCGGCAGCCATTGACGAATAAACTGCCCCGCTTTGTCGAAGCGCTCTCCCTGGGTCGTCGGGTTAAAAATACGAAAATAGGGCGCGGCATCGGTACCCGTTGAAGCCGCCCACTGCCAGCCGCCGTTATTCGCCGCCAGATCGCCATCAATAAGTTGTTCGATAAAGTAGCGCTCGCCCAGCCGCCAGTCGATGCGCAGGTCTTTCACCAGAAAACTGGCGACAATCATCCGCAGGCGGTTATGCATCCAGCCGGTCGCATTAAGCTGACGCATCGCGGCGTCGACAATCGGGAAGCCGGTTTGCCCGCGCTGCCAGGCCTGAAGCGCGGATTTATCGTCCAGCCACGCCACGTTATCGGTCCAGTCGATAAAAGGCCGCCCCTTACACAAGTTTGGGTAGTAAACCATCAGGTGACGATAAAACTCGCGCCAGATAAGCTCGTTGAGCCATACCGATCCGGCTTCGCCATCCAGCGCCCGCGGCTGCTCAACCCGCAAACGGTGCAGGCACTGGCGCGGTGAGAGCGCGCCCACCGCCAGGCACGGCGACAGTCGGCTGGTCCCCTCGATGGCGGGAAGATCGCGCTGCTGCTCATAGTCGGCGGCCTTTTGCTGGCAGAAGCCGCGAAGCCGGGCGATGGCGCTTTTTTCATCCGCGGCGAACAGCTCGCTATCAAATGGCGTCTGCGGATAATCTATTTTCACTTCAGACGCCGCAGCGATGGGCCCGCCCGCGCGGACTTTCGGCGCGGCGACGCACTCCGGCAGCGCTTCCTGCAAACGGCGAATAAAGGCATTTTTAAACGGCGTAAAGACCTTATACATTTCACGACTGCCGGTCAGTACGCTGCCCGGCGGCAGCAGAACGCTGTCATCAAAGCCCTGACAGGTCAGCTCCGCTAAGGTTTTCTCCACCGCCGTATCGCGCTGGCGTTCATTGATTTCGTACTGGTAGTTGTAAAACAGATGGGTCACCTGCCGCTGCCGGCAAATGCTGGCGAGCAGCGCCACGCTGGCGGTGAAATCTGCGGCATGTTCAATCTGCAGCGGGATCCCCTTTTCGGCCAGCGCCGCTTGCAGGCTGTGAAGGTGGCTGACCATAAACGCCGCCTGGCGCGGCGCCATACCGTGCTGGCGCCATTGCCCTGGCGTGGCGATAAATAATCCCAGCACCTCGGCATCGGGATTGCGGCAGGCGGCGGCGAGCGCCAGGTTATCGTGGATGCGCAAATCCGCGCGAAACCAGACCAGATGGGTGGCCATAGCATTCCTTTCATCATGAAAATTGATAAGTTCGACTTATATTTAACCCTCCCGCAGGCTTAACCTTCGGGGAGTGAATAAGTGTAAGCCACTCATGGCAAAAAAAAACCGCCGGGTAAACCGGCGGCATGATGATAAGGCAATCTGTTGGCACGCTGTGCCGGGGAAAACAGGGTAAATAAACCAGGATATCAAGCCATTAGCCCGTTTTCGCAGCGCGCGCCCGCTGAGCCATAAACCGTTATTAATAAAAATCTGCGGAGACTTTTTCAGCCTGCGCCAGCCATACCGGCTGTTCGCTGGTTTTCGCCCACACGCGGTGCAGCCAGCTGTAAAAACGGGCGCGATCTTTCCAGAACAGCATTACCGGCAGCGCCAGCACGCCAGCCGCTACGGCGAAAGCGCGACGCGCAAAGATGATATGAGCAGGATAAGTTTTGTACAACGCCATAATTTCTCTCCCCTTTGTCAGGCCGGCAAGCAAAGCCGGTAAAGTTAATCTGTTTCTCTGCTTAAAATAGTACCGCTTTGGCTGTAATTTTACTACTCATCCGACCACTAAAAAGCACGTATTTAGCCTTTATTTACATTCACCCGGTAACTTAGTTACAAAAAAGTTAAATTAATACTAACCATTAGTTAAATTGTGGTCTTGGCGATTTTTATATTTTTTTTACACCCCCGCCGCTGATTTTTGCGAAATCTTTGCGCCCGACTGCCTATTCTCCTCGTAAATCAAAAAGACACCCGGAGGTGGATTGTGAGTGCAGGCGTAATCGCTGGCGTAGCGCTGGTGTTCCTGTTGCTGGTTTATCTGGTTTATGCCCTGATACACGCGGAGGCATTCTGATGGCCGCTCAAGGATTTTTACTCATCGCGAGCTTTATTCTGCTGCTGATGATCCTGGCTCGTCCGCTGGGCACGGCGCTGGCGACGATGATCAATGATGCCCCGCTACCGGGCCTGGCCGGCATCGAACGCGGTTTATGGCGGGCGGCGGGCATTCGTTCGCAGGAGATGAACTGGTATCAATATTTATTCGCTATTCTGCTGTTTAACGCGCTGGGTCTGCTGGTCCTGTTCACGCTGCTGATGTTCCAGGGCTCGCTGCCGCTCAATCCGCAGCACCTGCCCGGCCTGTCGTGGGACCTGGCGCTGAATACGGCGGTGAGCTTTGTCAGCAACACCAACTGGCAGGCCTATGCCGGTGAAACCACCATGAGTAGCCTTAGCCAGATGGCCGGGCTGGCGGTGCAAAACTTCCTCTCCGCCGCCACCGGCATCGCGGTGATCTTTGCCCTTACCCGCGCTTACGCCCGGCAGAAAGTCAGCACCCTGGGCAACGCCTGGGTCGATCTGACCCGCATCACCCTCTGGCTGCTGCTGCCCATTTCGCTGCTCATCGCGCTGTTCTTTATTCAGCAGGGCGTGCCGCAGAGTTTTTCCCCGAATCAGGGCTTTACCTCGCTTGAAGGGGTGCGCCAGATGCTGCCGATGGGGCCGGTGGCTTCACAGGAAGCGATCAAAATGCTGGGTACTAACGGCGGCGGCTTCTTTAACGCCAACTCAGCGCATCCGTTTGAAAACCCAACCGCGCTGACCAACCTGGTGCAGATGCTGGCGATCTTTCTCATCCCGGCGGCGCTGTGCTTCGCTTTCGGCGAGGTGGTGGGCGATCGCCGTCAGGGACGGGCCATTCTATGGGCGATGACGCTCATCTTCATCGTCTGCGTGGCGGTAGTGATGTGGGCGGAAACCCGCGGTAACCCGCATCTGCTGAGCCTTGGCGCCGACAGCAGTATCAATATGGAAGGCAAAGAGAGCCGGTTCGGTATTCTCGCCAGCAGCCTGTTTGCCGTGGTCACCACCGCCGCGTCCTGCGGGGCGGTCAACGCCATGCACGACTCCTTTACCGCGCTGGGCGGAATGGTCCCCATGTGGCTGATGCAGATAGGCGAAGTGGTCTTCGGCGGCGTCGGCTCGGGTCTGTATGGCATGCTGCTGTTCGTGATGCTGGCGGTATTTATCGCCGGGCTGATGATTGGCCGCACCCCGGAGTACCTCGGGAAGAAAATTGACGTCCGCGAAATGAAAATGATTGCGCTGGCGATCCTCGTGACCCCGACGCTGGTGCTCCTCGGCACGGCGCTGGCGATGATGACCGAAGCCGGTCGCGCGGGCATGTTCAACCCCGGGCCGCACGGCTTCAGCGAAGTGCTGTACGCCGTCACCTCGGCGGCCAACAACAACGGTAGCGCCTTTGGCGGCCTCAGCGCGGCGACGCCGTTCTGGAACCTGCTGCTGGCGTTCTGCATGCTGGTTGGCCGCTTCGCGGTCATTATCCCGGTGATGGCGATTGCCGGTTCGCTGGTAACGAAGAAAATTCAGCCCGCCGGCAGCGGCACGCTCGCCACCCATGACGCGCTGTTTATCGGCCTGCTGATCGGCACCGTGCTGTTGGTTGGCGCCCTGACCTTTATTCCCGCGCTGGCGCTCGGCCCGCTGGCGGAACACTTTTCCTTACTTTAAGCGATTGCGGAGCAACCTGTTATGAGTCGCAAATCATTAGCCCTGCTGGAGCCGACGCTGGTGCGTCAGGCCCTGCTGGACGCCGTGAAAAAACTGAGCCCTGCCGTACAGTGGCGTAACCCGGTGATGTTTATCGTCTGGATTGGCAGTCTGCTCACCACCCTGCTGGCTCTTGCCATGGCAAGCGGGCAGATCGCCGGCAGCGCCGGATTTACCGCCGCCGTGAGTCTCTGGCTGTGGTTCACCGTCCTGTTCGCCAACTTCGCCGAAGCGATGGCGGAAGGCCGCAGTAAAGCGCAGGCTAACAGCCTCAAAGGGGTCAAAAAGACCGCCTTTGCCCGTAAGCTGCGCGCGCCGCAGCACGATGCGCAAATTGACCACGTCCCCGCCGAAGAGCTGCGTAAAGGCGACGTGGTGCTGGTCGAAGCGGGGGATATCATTCCCTGCGATGGCGAAGTTATCGAAGGCGGCGCGTCGGTGGATGAGAGCGCCATTACCGGTGAATCCGCGCCGGTTATCCGCGAGTCCGGCGGCGACTTCGCCTCAGTGACCGGCGGGACGCGTATTCTCTCCGACTGGCTGGTGATCCGCTGCAGCGTCAACCCCGGCGAAACCTTCCTTGACCGGATGATCGCCATGGTTGAAGGCGCCCAGCGCCGCAAGACGCCGAACGAAATCGCGCTGACTATCCTGCTTATCGCCCTGACCCTGGTGTTCCTGCTGGCCACCGCCACCATCTGGCCCTTCTCCGCCTGGAGCGGTAACGCGGTCAGCGTCACGGTGCTGGTGGCGCTGCTGGTGTGCCTGATCCCCACCACTATCGGCGGCCTGCTGTCGGCCATCGGCGTCGCCGGGATGAGCCGCATGCTCGGCGCGAACGTGATCGCCACCAGCGGCCGCGCGGTTGAAGCGGCGGGCGACGTCGACGTCCTGCTGCTGGACAAAACCGGCACCATTACCCTCGGCAACCGCCAGGCTTCGGCATTCCTGCCTGCGCAGGGCGTGGAAGAGAAAACCCTTGCCGATGCCGCCCAGCTGTCGTCGCTGGCCGACGAAACGCCGGAAGGCCGCAGCATCGTGGTGCTGGCAAAACAGCGCTTTAATCTGCGCGAGCGCGATCTGCAATCGCTGCATGCCACCTTCGTGCCGTTTACCGCCCAGACCCGGATGAGCGGCATCAACATCGACCAGCGGATGATCCGCAAAGGTTCCGTGGATGCCATTCGCCGCCACGTTGAGGCCAACGGCGGTCACTTCCCGGCCGACGTCGATAAACAGGTTGAAGACGTGGCGCGTCTTGGCGCTACGCCGCTGGTGGTCGCCGAAGGCGAACGCGTGTTGGGGATTATCTCGCTGAAAGATATCGTCAAAGGCGGCATCAAAGAGCGTTTTGCCCAACTGCGTAAAATGGGGATTAAGACGGTGATGATCACCGGCGATAACCGCCTGACCGCCGCCGCTATCGCCGCGGAAGCGGGCGTGGACGACTTTCTCGCCGAAGCGACGCCGGAGGCCAAGCTGGCGTTGATCCGCCAGTATCAAGCGGAAGGACGGCTGGTGGCGATGACCGGCGACGGTACCAACGACGCCCCGGCGCTGGCGCAGGCCGACGTGGCGGTTGCGATGAACTCCGGTACCCAGGCGGCGAAAGAGGCGGGCAATATGGTGGATCTCGACTCTAACCCCACCAAACTGATCGAGGTCGTACATATCGGTAAACAGATGCTGATGACCCGCGGTTCGTTAACCACTTTCAGTATCGCCAACGACGTGGCGAAGTATTTCGCCATCATTCCGGCCGCCTTTGCCGCCGTCTATCCGCCGCTGGCGATGCTTAACGTGATGCATCTGCACTCGCCTTCTTCGGCGATCCTGAGCGCGGTGATTTTTAATGCGCTGATTATCATCTTCCTGATCCCGCTGGCGCTGAAGGGCGTGAGCTATAAGCCGCTGACGGCCTCGGCGATGCTGCGCCGCAACCTGTGGGTCTACGGCCTGGGCGGACTGCTGGTGCCCTTTATCGGTATCAAAGCGATCGACCTGTTATTGACCCTGACCGGGCTGCTGTGAGGAAAAAACCATGTCATTCATTCGTCCTGCTGTTGTGCTGTTTATTCTGTTAACGCTGCTCACCGGCGGCGTCTATCCGCTGTTAACCACCGCGCTGGGACAGTGGTGGTTCCCGCAGCAGGCCAACGGCTCGCTGGTGCGGATTGACGGCGAAGTGCGCGGTTCCCGCCTTATCGGGCAGAACTTTACCGCGCCGGGCTACTTCCAGGGCCGCCCTTCCGCGACGGCGGAGATGCCTGATAACCCGCTGGCGTCCGGCGGCAGCAACCTCGCCGCCAGCAATCCGGCGCTGGACAAAGCCATCAGCGAACGGGTGCAGACCCTGCGCGCCGCCAATCCGGACGCCAGCGCAACGGTTCCGGTGGAGCTGGTGACCGCCTCGGCGAGCGGACTGGATTACAGTCTGACGCCTGCCGCCGCTCTGTGGCAGGCGCCGCGCGTCGCCAAAGCGCGCCAGCTTAGCGTGGAGCAGGTCACGCAGCTGGTGAACGAGGCAACGCAAAAACCGTTGCTCAGTTTTCTCGGCCAACCTGTGGTAAATATACTGCAGCTGAATATGTCGCTGGATGCCCTGAAGGATAAGTAAAAATGAGTGACGAGCCGCTGCGTCCGGACCCTGACCGCCTGCTGCAACACGCCGCCGCCCCGCATCGCGGTAAGCTAAAGATATTTTTTGGCGCCTGCGCCGGGGTCGGTAAAACCTGGGCGATGCTGGCGGAAGCGCAGCGGCTGCGCGCCCAGGGGCTGGATATTCTGATTGGCGTGGCGGAAACCCACGGACGCAAAGAGACGGCGGCGATGCTTGAGGGGCTCAGTACCCTGCCCCAGCGCCGCCTTTCCCACCGCGGGCGCTACGTAAAGGAGTTTGACCTTGACGGCGCGCTGGCCCGTCGCCCGGCGCTGATTCTGGTCGATGAGCTGGCGCACAGCAACGCGCCCGGCTCGCGTCATCCTAAACGCTGGCAGGACGTCGAAGAGCTGCTGGAAGCCGGCATTGACGTATTTACCACCGTTAACGTCCAGCACCTCGAGAGCCTGAACGATGTCGTCAGCGGCATCACCGGCGTGCAGGTTCGCGAAACCGTCCCGGATCCGTTTTTCGACGCCGCCGACGATGTGGTGCTGGTGGACCTGCCCCCCGACGATCTGCGTCAGCGGCTCAATGAGGGAAAAGTCTATATCGGCGGCCAGGCCGAGCGGGCCATCGAGAACTTCTTTCGCAAGGGCAACCTCATCGCCCTGCGCGAGCTGGCGCTGCGCCGTACCGCCGATCGGGTCGATGAGCAGATGCGCGCCTGGCGCGACCGTCAGGGCCAGGAAAAAGTCTGGCATACCCGCGACGCCATTTTGCTGTGCATCGGCCATAACACCGGCAGCGAAAAGCTGGTCCGCGCCGCCGCCCGGCTGGCGGCCCGGCTGGGGAGCGTCTGGCATGCGGTGTATGTTGAAACCCCCTCTCTGCACCGCCTGCCGGAGGCGAAACGGCGGGCGATTCTCGCCGCGCTCAGGCTGGCGCAGGAGCTGGGCGCGGAAACCGCCACCCTCGCCGATCCTACTGAAGAGAAGGCCGTTCTCCACTACGCCCGCGAACATAATCTCGGCAAGATAGTGATTGGCCGCCAGCAGAAAAGGCGCTGGTGGGATCGCAGCGGCTTCGCCGATCGCCTGGCCCGTCACGCGCCGGATCTCGACCTGGTGGTGATCGCGCTGGATGAGAAGGCCGCCTCCCTGCCGGCGCGCGCCAGCGATAGCCGGACGGCGATGGAAAAATGGCGTTTGCAGCTTCAGGGGTGCGTCGTCGCCATCGCCCTGTGCGCGGTTATTACCGTCGTCGCCATGCAGTGGCTGATGGCCTTTGAGGCCGCCAACCTGGTGATGCTGTACCTGCTCGGCGTGGTAATTATCGCCCTCCTGTACGGCCGCTGGCCGTCGGTACTGGCGACGGTGATTAACGTGGTCAGCTTCGACCTGTTTTTTGTCGCGCCGCGCGGCACGCTGGCGGTTTCTGACGTGCAGTATCTGCTGACCTTTGGCGTGATGTTAACCGTCGGGCTGCTTATCGGCAACCTCACCGCCGGCGTACGCTACCAGGCGCGGGTGGCGCGCTACCGCGAACAGCGCACCCGGCATCTGTACGAAATGTCAAAAGCGCTGGCGGTGGGCCGCAGCCGTGAAGATATCGCCGCCACCAGCGAGCGGTTTATCGCCTCAACGTTTCAGGCGCGCAGCCAGCTGCTGCTGCCCGATGAAACATTAAGACTCACGCCGCTGACGCAGCCCGCGGCGGCAATCACCTGGGATGACGCGATTGCCCGCTGGAGCTTTGATAAAGGACAGCCCGCCGGCGCGGGCACCGATACGCTTCCCGGAGTGCCCTACCAGATCCTGCCGCTGAAAAGCGCCGCCCGCACCTGGGGGCTGCTGGTGGTGGAGCCGGCCAACCTGCGCCAGCTGATGATCCCCGAACAGCAGCGCCTGCTGGAAACCTTCACCCTGCTGGTCGCCAGCGCGCTGGAACGGCTGGCGCTCACCGCCAGCGAAGAGCAGGCCCGGCTGAACAGCGAACGGGAAAGCCTGCGCAACTCGCTGCTGGCGGCGCTGTCCCACGATCTACGGACTCCGCTTACGGTGCTATTTGGCCAGGCAGAGATCCTGACGCTCGATCTCGCCAGCGAAGGATCGAAGCACGCGCCGCAGGCCAACGAGATACGCCAGCACGTGCTCAATACTACCCGCCTGGTGAATAATCTGCTGGATATGGCGCGGATCCAGTCCGGCGGCTTTAATTTGCATAAAGAGTGGTTAACCCTGGAAGAGGTCGTCGGCAGCGCGCTGCGTATGCTGGAGCCGGGACTCGGCGGGCGGCATATTCAGCTTGCGCTGCCGGACCCGCTGCTGCTGGTTCACGTCGACGGTCCGCTTTTTGAGCGGGTACTGATTAATCTTCTGGAAAATGCGGTGAAATACGCGGGAGCACAGGCGCAAATCGGCATTACCGCGGACGTCGATCCGCACACTTTAGTACTTGAGGTATGGGATAACGGACCGGGTATTCCCGCCGGGCAAGAACAGGCTATCTTTGATAAATTCGCTCGCGGCAATAAAGAGTCGGCGATCCCCGGCGTCGGGCTGGGGCTGGCCATTTGCCAGGCGATCGTTGAGGTGCACGGCGGGACCATTAGCGCCGCGACGCGCCCGCAGGGCGGCGCCTGCTTCCGTATTACACTGCCGAGGGAAACGCCCCCTGAACTGGAAGAGTTAGCCGAGGAAATGTGATTAACGTTCTGATCGTTGAAGACGAAAATGCTATCCGCCGCTTTCTGCGCACCGCGCTGGAAGCCGACGGCATGCGCGTATTTGAAGCAGAGACCCTGCAGCGCGGGCTGATCGAAGCCGCGACCCGCAAGCCGGATTTAACCATTCTCGATCTTGGACTACCCGATGGTGACGGCAACGCGTTTATTCGCGAGGTTCGCCAGTGGAGCCAGATGCCGATTATCGTGCTGTCGGCGCGCACCGAGGAGCAGGACAAAATCGCCGCGCTTGACGCCGGTGCCGATGACTATCTCAGTAAACCCTTTGGTATTGGCGAGCTGCAGGCGCGGCTGAGGGTGGCGATGCGCCGCCATGGCGGCGCCCAGGCCGACGAACCGCGGGTGCGTTTTGCCGATATTGACGTTGATATCCCCGCCCGCCGCATCGTACGCGGCGATCAGGAGATCCACCTGACGCCGATTGAATTTCGCCTGCTGGCGGTACTGCTCAATAATCCCGGCAAGGTGCTGACCCAGCGGCAGCTGCTCAATCAGGTTTGGGGGCCGAATGCGGTGGAGCACAGCCACTATCTGCGCATTTATATGGGGCACCTGCGGCAAAAGCTGGAGGCCGATCCGGCGCGTCCGCAGCATTTGCTGACCGAAACGGGGATCGGCTATCGGTTTATGCCCTAGCCGTTGTCCCCGGCTCGCGCTTCGCTTAGCCGGGCTACGGGTCCGCCATCGTCTGCCAGGCGGTAGCCCGGACAGGCGCGTCAAGCGCCGCCTCCGGGAAATGTGCCGGGCCTCATAAATCAACGCTGTTTCATCCCGGTGGCGCTACGCTGACCGGGCTACGTGTTCACCGTCGACTGCGGGCCGGTAGCCCGGATAAGGCGTTTACGCCGCAATCCGGGGAATGCAGGCGATTATTGTCCGTAGTAGGCCCCTGCCCCGTGTTTACGCAAATAGTGTTTATCCAGCAGCGTCGCAGAGACCGGCTGTTCGTCAATGCTCAGCTGACGGGTCCACATATTCATATAGGCAATCTCCTCCAGCACCACCGCATTATGCACCGCGTTCGCCGGATCTTTTCCCCATACAAACGGGCCGTGGCCGTGGACCAGCGCGGCGGGCACGCTGAGCGGATCGGTATGCTGCGCGCCCAGCGTTTCAATAATCACGTGACCGGTATTGGTTTCATAATCACCGCGGATTTCATCATCGCTGAGCGGGCGGGTACAGGGGATCGGCCCATAAAAATAGTCGGCGTGGGTGGTGCCCATCGCCAGCAGCGGCCTGCCCGACTGCGCCCAAATCGTCGCGTGGCGCGAATGGGTGTGCACAATTCCGCCCACGCCGCTAAACGCCTTATACAGCGCCAGATGGGTCGGCGTATCCGACGAGGGCTTATAGCGCCCCTCCACCACCCTGCCGGTCGCCAGCTCCACCACCACCATATCCTCGGCCGTCATCACGGCGTATTCCACGCCGGAGGGTTTGATTACCACCAGCCCGGCCTCGCGATCGATACCGCTGACGTTGCCCCAGGTAAAGGTCACAAGATGAAATTTCGGCAGCGCCAGATTGGCGTCAAGAACCGCCTGCTTGAGGTTATCCAACATACTTCACTCCTGAATTCACAATGCCTTCATACTGGGGCGGGCGAAACGCCTGCTGGTATTTATCCGTTAGCCACGCTTTAGCGTCGGCAATTCTCTCGCTGTCCCGCCCGTCATTTTTGGCCCACATCTCAATCAGCCAGGCGCCGCGATAGTTCAGCGCCGAGAGCGTACGAAATATCTCGGTAAAATCGACGCAGCCGGTACCGAATGGCACATCGCGAAACTGCCCCAGCGAAGCGTGGGAAACGGGCTGGGTATCCTTCAAATGAATGGCGGTGATTTTATGAATGCCCTTCCTCAACTCTTCGGGAACGTCGTTTTGCCAGGCGCTTAAGTTGCCAACGTCCGGGTAGACGCAAAACCACGGGCTGCAAACCTTCCGTTCAAGATCCAGCCAGCGGGAGATATTGCTCATAAAGGCGGTATCCATAATCTCCATTGACAGCATCACCTGCGCTTTCGCCGCTTCGGCCACCGCCCAGTTGATGCCCTCGATAAAGTATTCCCGGGTCTGCGCCGAAGAGGATTCGTAATAGACGTCATAGCCTGCCAGCTGGATGTTGCGAATGCCGACGTGGCTGGCAAAATCCAGCGCATCAAGCATCAGTTCCCGCGCCTTGAGCCGGGTATCGCGATTGACGCTACCAAAGGGATGGCTGCGGTGCGCGGAGAGGCACATGCTCGGCACATCAATGCCGCTGTTAATTTTGTCGGCCACGAACGCCAGCCGCTGCCCCCGGTTCCAGCGCAGCCTGGCCTGGCGCTCGGGGCTTTCGTCAACGGAGATTTCAATAAAATCAAACGCCAGGCCCGCCGCCATTTCAAAGCGTTTCGGCCAGTCCAGCGCCGCGGGGAGCGCTTTTTCGTAGATGCCAAGTCTGGGTTTCATTGCGCCGCTCCCGTCGCCCTGGAGAGGCTTTGCGCGACCGCTAAGTAACGGGCGTAGCCTTCACGCAACTGCTGATGCCGATTGCTGTCGGGTTGATAGCAGACCACCTCGGGCTGCGTGGCGGCAATCGCTTCGCTGAAGTTAGCGTAGGCGCCGCTGCCGGCCGCGGCGCACAGCGCGGCGGCTCGACAGCCGGCCTGTTCGATATCCACCACTTCCAGCGGAAGATTGGCCGCATCGGCGTACATCTGCGTCCAGCCTCTCGACTGGCTCGGCCCGCCGGTAAAGCGAATTTTTTGAATATCCCGATTGAGTTCAATAATGCGGTCCTGATGCACCAGGTGAGAAAAAACGATGCCGCGATAGATGGCCGCAATAATATCCTTTTTCGTATGATGCCCCGCGAGGCCCACCAGCGCGCCGGGCAGATCCATCGCCAGATTGGAACCGAACAAATAGGGTAAAAAAATGAGGTTACTGTCGGTATCTTGCGCAATCCAGCTTTCGAAATGGTCGTAGCAGCGGTCATCGTCAGGGAAAAACTGCTTCACAAACCAGGAGAGATTGCTCGCCGAAGTGGGGCTGCCCTCGTGAACGAAGTATTTGCCCGGAATGCAGTATTTCCCC
Organism: Klebsiella sp. GW_Kp182; assembly: GCF_040062275.1. NCBI lineage: Bacteria > Pseudomonadati > Pseudomonadota > Gammaproteobacteria > Enterobacterales > Enterobacteriaceae > Klebsiella > Klebsiella sp. GW_Kp182. The sequence goes on from NZ_JBEAFQ010000048.1 coordinate 56,350, forward strand.
CAGATGTAGGGAAAGTCGCTGGCAATAATGCTATCCGTCACCGAGGTGGCGATACTCCAGGTGCCGGCTACCGCGCTCAGGGTATCCGCCCGGTCAATGCCCGAGGAGACGGCGGAGGCCACCACGTCGAAAAAGCCGCCGAAAACCGGCGTCCCCGGGCACAAACCGCAATCCAGCGAGGCCTGCAGGGTAATGTGGCCCACGCAGTCCGTCGAGTTCACCACCGGCGCGGTTTTATCCGCCACTTCCTCAATGCCAAACAGCGCCATCATGTCGCGGTCATAGCGGGAGGTAAACTGGTTATAAAAATTGCTGCCGGAAATATTGGTGATCTCCGCCGTCGCCTCGCCGGTCAGGCGGAAACGTACGTAGTCGTGCACCATTAAAACGGCGTCGATCCTGTCGTAATTGGCCGGTTCATGCGCTTTCAGCCACGCCAGTAGCGACACCGGATGTCCGGTCCACAGCTGCTGCAATCCTTTTGGGTATGCCAGCTTGTCTATACCTTCGCGATACCATTTTTTAACAAACGCCAGCGCCCGGGTATCGGATGAGATAATCCCGTTGCGCACCGGCTCGCCTTTTTTGTCAATCGCGTAGAGCCCTTTGCCGTGCGAGGAGAAACCGATCCCGCCGATGCTTAGCGGCGGCACCTGGCTTTCATACAGCGCTTTTTTTATCACGCTGCAAACGGTGTCCCATAGCTCATGCATGTTCCGCTCGGTAAAGCCCGGCTGTTCGGATAATACCTGCGCATATTGCGACGCCACGTGAATCTCTTGCCCTAACTCATTATATATACCGGCTTTGGTGACCGTACCACCGATATCAACCCCGATAAAATTCATATCCCTTCGCCTCATATTTAAAATAAGTTAACGTCTGGCTGAGCTAATAAAGGTGGCGCCCCAAATAATAAGCCCTTTCACCACGTACTGAACGTAAGGTGAGATCCCCAGAAGGTTTAAACCATTATTCAGTACGCCGAGCATCATGGCGCCAATCAGGGTGCCGATAATCATTCCGCGGCCGCCGGCAATGGATGCCCCGCCGAGCACCACGGCGGCAATGGCATCCAGTTCAAATCCGACGCCGGCATTCGGCTGGCCGCTCATCACCCGCGAGGTGAAAATAAGACCGGCAAAACTGGCGGTAAAACCGCTGATCACGTAAACCAGCAATTTATAATATTTCACCCGCAGACCGCTCAGGCGCGCCGCTTCTTCATTGCCACCGAGGGAATAAACATAGCGACCAAACGGCATATGATTCAGGACGATATAAAAGATGAGATATAAAACCACCATCAGAATAATAGGCACCTGAATACCGAACAGATATTCACGGCCCCAAAAAGCGAATGAATCCGGCAAGCCGGAGATGGGGTAGCCGCCGGTATAGATCAGCGCCAGCCCCTTCGCAATAATCATTGCCCCGAGGGTCACGATAATCGGCGGCATTTTACCGTAGGCGGTTAAAAAGCCGTTCAGCGCGCCAAAGGCGACGCCGGAGCACAGGCCGATAAGAATGGCTAACCACGGATCTAAACCATAGTACTTCATTAATCCCGCCATCAGGGTACCGGCCAGGGCCATGACCGCGCCGACGGAGAGGTCGATCCCGCCGGTCAGGATGGCAAAGGTCATCCCGATGGCAATGATGGCGTTAATTGAGACCTGACGGGCGACGGTCGATAAGTTATCGACCGTTAAAAAGTAGTCATTAAAAATAGCCATACAGGAGAACAGGAGTACCAGACCAACAAACGGCAGGAACGCGGGCATTTTTAATAAACCATGGAGCATCTTTTTATTTTTATCAGGAGATGCGGCGGGCGCTAATGACACGTTTTCATTACTCATTCAATACTCCCTAAATAATATTACCGGCAGCGTGCAGCATAATCACAGTGGAATTGATTTGGTCGTTCTCGAGTTCGGCAACGATATTACCGTCGCGAAAAACCATTACCCGGTCGCTAACGCCAATCACCTCTGGTAGCTCAGATGAAATCATAATTATTGAAATACCCTGGGCGGTGAGGTCGCGCATAATCTGATAGATTTCTGATTTCGCTCCGACATCAATACCGCGAGTCGGTTCGTCAAAAATAAGAATATTGACATCATGATTCAACCAACGGGAAATAACGACTTTCTGCTGGTTACCGCCGCTCAACGTCCCCACCGCGGTCCCGGCATCCGGCGTTTTCACGCCAACGTGATTAATTAAACGCTCGGCGGTCAGGCGCTCTTCGTTATCGCGGATAAGCGAGAACTGGCAGGCGTGTTTGTTAAGCCAGATATTATCTTTGACCGAAAAAGGCAGCACCAGTCCCTGCGTTTTGCGGCTTTCCGGCAACAGACCAATGCCCAAACGCAGAGCCCGGTCGGTGGATTTTATCGTCACCTCTTTTCCGGCCAGGCGGACGCGCTTTTTGAAGCATTTATCCGCGCCGGTCAGGGCCAGGATCGCTTCGGAACGCCCCGACCCCACCAGCCCGGCGAGGCCCAGGATCTCCCCTTTGCGCAGCGTCAGTCGATTGAGCTGGCTACTCTCGGTAAGCTGAATTTCGGCCTCCAGCAGTATCTCATCATGCGCCAGCGTCCGCCGCTCGGGATAGATATTCTCCACCTCACGGCCGACCATCATCTGGATCATCTCGGCGATATCGATATTGTCGACCTTTGCCGACCCGATATATTTGCCGTCGCGGAGAATGCTCAGGCTGTCGCAGATCTCATATATCTCCTCAAGATGGTGCGAGATAAAGAACATCCCGACGCCTTTGGCCTTTAAATCGCGCATCACGCGGAAAAGATGCTCCGCCTCGCTCGGGGTTAAGGTCGCGGTGGGTTCATCCAGAATGAGAATTCGCGCATCCAGCGACAGCGCTTTGGCAATTTCCACAAACTGCTGTTCGGCGACGCTGAGATGGCAAATTTGCTCATCGGGATCGAGGGTCACGCCAAGATCTTTAAAAATGCGTAACGCCTCGCGGCGCATCGCTTTACGATCTAGCAGGCCAAAACGATTTACCTTTTCGCGATTAAGGAAAATATTCTCATAAGCGTTCAGATAGGGAATAAGAGAAAACTCCTGAAAGATAATCCCTACGCCGCAGGCAATCGCGTCACGATAGTTATGAAAATGCTGCTGCTTACCATCAATAAAAATATTACCGGCGTCAGGTTGATATATCCCGCAAAGGATTTTCATTAACGTCGATTTACCCGCGCCGTTTTCACCTAATAAAGCATGCACCTCCCCTCGGCCAAGGGTGATATTGACATTATCCAGCGCCTTGACCCCGGGGAAGCTTTTACTGACGTTTTTGACTTCCAGTAAGCTGGGCATAAACATCGCTCCATAATGGCTCGATAAAATAGCGAGCCATACTTTAATAAGAATCCGGCACGGCTCACCTGAATAAGCGAGAGCCACTATGGCGTAATAATGCGATTACCAGTGGAAATCTTTGGCGTTGGTTTTATCGATAAGCTTCACATCAACAGGGATCTCTTTAGGAATATTCGCCCCCCAATGTTTGGCCAGGGCAATACCTAAACCAATACGCAGCTGATCGCGCGGGAACTGAGCGGCGGTGGCAATAAACGGCGTATTACCTTTAGCAATTTCAGCGACCGCTTCCGGAGAACCATCAACGCTCACCAGCTTCACATCGCGCCCTGATGCCTGAATCGCCGCCAGAGCGCCGAGTGAGCCAACATCATTCACGCTAAAAATACCGTTGAGCGTCGGGTTGGATTGCAGCATATTTTCCGTTACGCTCATGGAGGTATCGCGCTCTTGTTTACCATTCAGTTTGGTAATCACTTTAATATTGGGATGCTTTTTCATGGCATCTTCAAAGCCGCGCACGCGCTCCAGAATAGGTACCACCGGAATCCCGTCGAGAATCGCTACGTTGCCTTTATCACCTAGCGCTTTGGCTAAGTGTTCCCCGGCAATAAAGCCCGCATCATAGTTTTTTGAGCCGACAAAAGAATCGATCGGGCCATTAGCCTGAGCATCTATCGCCACCACCACCACGCCGGCTTTTTTAGCGGCCAGCACGGCGGTTTCCGCACCGACGCTATCAGCCGGGTTAATCAGCAAAATATCTATTTTCTTTTGCAGCATATCCTCAACGTCACTAATCTGCTTGGATACATCATGTGCCGCATCCGCTGTATAGACGGTGGCGTTAATATCTTTTGCCGACTGCTCAAGCGACTCTTTCATGGTGACGAAATATTCGTTATTCAATTCCTGGAACGACATACCGATAGTCAAAGGTTTGGCATTAACGCAGGCAACCATGCTCATCGCAAGAAGTCCTGAGAGTATTGCTTTAGTCTTAAATTTTACAGGCATTCACTATCTCCTTATTGAGTAATGCGCTGAGAAATAAAATTTATTTATCAGCGTTTTCATGGTACGGATGCTGCCTGATATACTGAGCAATAAATACGCCGCTGGCAGATAGCCAGAAGCCACTGATATTGTTCTCAGTTATCCCCATGATTGAAATCCAGTATTTAATGAACAGCCATCAGCGGTCATTTGCGTAATAATTAAAAATGGCGAACTTAGCTAGTTAAAAAATTTATGGCTTAATGACGACCTTAATCGAATCGAGCGATTTAGCCATCTCAAAAGCGGCTTTCCACTCATCAATAGAATAGAAATGCGTCACCACGCCTTTGGCGGTCAGCAGACCGCGCGCAAAGAGATCGATGGCGATTTCATAGCTGTAAGGCCCCAGATGCGCGCCGCGGATATCCAGCTCTTTACGGTCGCCAATAATCGACCAGTCGGCGGTCGTTTCTTTACCAAACACGCTGAACTCAACGAAGCGTCCCAGCTTACGAATCATCTCCAGACCCTGGGTCACGCCGATAGGGGCGCCCGTCGCTTCGATATACACATCGCAGCCGTAGCCATCGGTCATGGATTTTACGATAGCGATGGCGTCCTCTTGCGCCGCATTGATGACCACGTCGGCGCCAAACGCTTTCGCCAGCGCCAGGCGGTCGTCCATCGTGTCGATGACCACCAGTTTCTTCGGCGTTTTCAGATGAGCGACCTGCACCATACACAGCCCCAGCGGCCCGGCGCCGGCGATAACAACCACATCATCCAGTTCGATATCTCCGCGGCGTACCGTGTGGATTGCGCAGGCCATAGGTTCGATCAGCGCGGCATCTTCTTCGCTTAATGATTCAGGAATTTTGTGAATAATCGCGCGCTCGGAGAAACGCATATATTCAGCCATACCGCCATCGGCAACATTTTTCTGAAAGCCGTAAATATCATGGGTTTCGCACATCCAGTATTTGCCGGTTTTACAGAAACGGCACTCATGGCAGGGGACAATCTGTTCAGCCAGGATGCGATCGCCAATTTTTAATTGATATTTTTCAGCGGAGCCCGGACCTAATTCGGCAATACGACCGTAAAACTCATGGCCGGGCACCACCGGCGTTTTCACCCACGGATTATCGCCCCAGAACATCGGCGCGCCGTCCTGGGCCTTGCAGTCGCCGGCGCAGATTCCACACCCGTCAACCTTAATGACCACTTCCTTTTCTTTGGCGACCGGGCGGGGAATTTTCTCAAAGCGATAATCCTGGGGACCATGGCAGACAACCGCTTTCATATCTTCAGGTAATTGTTCCATCGTAAACCTCTTTTTCGGATAAATAATGAAGAGGGATGGTATTGCTGGCGCAATACCCCTTCATCGGGCACAAGGGCTATTCAATAATAATGCCGGTAGAATATCTGGCAGAGCGGCTATTTAGTCTCGACAATATGTACCTGGTGCTGGCGATAGGTATCAGCTGGTAATTCGTTAGTGATCAACACATCAATATCCGCCAGATCGCATATTTTATAGAGTGAATAGCGTTCAAACTTACTGCTATCGACCATCAGGATTTTTTGATCGGCAACTTTCAGCATCTCCTGCTTCAGCCGGACGTTGACTTCATTGCTGTCTTTTATTTCCAGCCCGGCGTCGAGACCCTGGCAAGAAAAAAACAGCTTATTGACCTTAAAGTTGTTGATAATGAACTCGGCGACCGGACCGTGAAAATCACCGTGGCGCTCAGAATATTCCCCCCCAACGCTGACTATTCTTATTTTCTTACGACAGGCTAAGGTTTGAATAATATTCAAAGAATTGGTAATCACGGTCAGCTCGATGTCAGGCAGCTGGCGCGCTAAAAACCAGCAGGAGCTGCTATTATCCATGATAATGCACTCATGCTCATGAATAAACTGCAGCGCGCCTTTAGCAATACGCATCTTACGTTCCGGCTGCTCTTTGGTGCGCTTAATAAAGGCCTCGGCTTTATCGACAAAGTTCCCGTGATTTGTCGGCGTATCGGCAGCTAAAAATGATGCATTATTTTCAGAAATCATTGCACCGCCAAAGCTGCGAACTATTTTTTTATTTCTCGCCAGCGCGGTTAAATCCCGGCGAATGGTTTCTGGAGATACGCCGAATATCTGTGAGAGCTCATTAACTCTGGCGCATCCTTTTTCTACGACATATTCCACAATTAATGAATGACGTTTAACTTGTAACATAGACGTTCTCAAGAAAGCATTCAGGATTTAATGACATAAATATAACAAAATCGTCCATATCAGTAAGTGACATAAATCATACAAAATCAAAACAAGTTTTTAGCTTTTTTTTAGTTTGAAGTTGATCATATATATGAGGCAACTTTCATTTCGGATGGAATAAATTTGTGATTAAAATCGCAGAATTAGCCGTGATTGTTCGTTTGCTTTAGCCGTATATTCGCTAAAACGGGCAAACCCGGTCAAAGCAATAATACCCGTTTATGCCCGATTCAGTCAGCGTAATATCCGCCAAGCCTGTGCCGTCTGGATAACACATAACGTCAAACCTTGCGGCATCGCCATAATGTCACGACTTTTGCCGCCTCTGAGACCAGCAGCAGAGCAATAAAGAAGGCCGCGCTTTTCAACGCCACCGCCTGCGCCAGCCAGACCACCAGCGAAAGCGACGGGAGCATAAAGGCCAGACGCAGCGGCGTCTGCGCATAGGCCAGCCACGGCGCATAGCGGCTCTGGCGCCAGAAGAGAATCATCGATGCGGGAATGCTGATAGTCAGAATAAAATGCAGGGTAAACAGCCAGGCGGCCGCGGAGCCCCAGGTTTGCAGCAGCGGTAAAAATGAGAGGATATCGTCGTAAAGCGGTACTCGCCGGTGGTAGATGTTCCAGCCAATAAACTGCAAGAGATAAAAGAGATCCATCCCACCCCAAAACCAAAAAACGTTTTTTCGTTCCCGATTCATCGCTATCCCTGCGAAAAAAAAACAGGCCCTGAAAAGGGCCTGTTTATCGTGCGGTCAATTACGCGTTTTTCAACACTTCGCTGACAATCTCTACCGCTTCTTTCTCAATCTGCTGACGATGTTCAGCGCCGAGGAAGCTTTCGCAGTAGATTTTATAGGCATCTTCGGTACCTGACGGACGCGCGGCGAACCAGCCGTTGTCGGTCATCACCTTCAGACCGCCAATCGCCGCCCCGTTGCCCGGCGCCGCGGTCAGACGCGCGGTAATCGGATCGCCTGCCAGGGTGCTGGCGCTCACCATTTCCGGGGAGAGCTTAGACAGCGCCGCTTTCTGGGCAGACGTCGCGGAAGCCTGCAGACGGTTGTAGCTTGGCGCACCAAAGCGCTCTGCCAGCTCGTCGTAGTGCTGCTGCGGGTTTTTGCCGGTGACTGCGGTGATTTCCGCCGCCAGCAGGCACATGATGATGCCGTCTTTGTCGGTCGACCACGGCGTGCCGTCAAAGCGCAGGAACGACGCCCCCGCGCTCTCTTCGCCGCCGAAGCCGAAGCTGCCGTCAAACAGGCCGTCAACGAACCACTTAAAGCCAACCGGTACTTCCACCAGTTTGCGCCCCAGATCGTTGACTACGCGGTCAATCATCGCCGAGGAGACCAGGGTTTTACCGACAGCCACATCTTTGCCCCACTGCGGGCGATGCTGGAACAGGTAGTTAATCGCCACCGCCAGGTAGTGGTTCGGGTTCATTAACCCGGCCGGCGTGACGATACCGTGACGGTCGTAATCCGGGTCATTGGCGAAGGCCAGGTCAAACTTGTCGCGCAGCGCCAGCAGGCCCGCCATCGCGCACTCGGAGGAGCAGTCCATGCGGATTGCGCCGTCTTTATCGAGGTGCATAAAGCGGAAGGTCTGATCGACGTGGTCGTTAACGATGGTCAGGTTGAGATTGTAATGCTCAGCGATACGCTTCCAGTATTCGATACCGGAGCCGCCCAGCGGATCGACGCCCAGCGTCAGTCCGGCTTTCTGGATCGCCGCCATATCGACGATATCCGCCAGCCCTTCAATAAACGGCTGCACCAGATCCTGCTCTGTGACGTGGCCGGAGGCCAGCGCCGCATCAAGAGAAATACGCTTCACGCCCTGCAGACCGGCAGCCAGCAGTTCGTTGGCGCGATTCTCTACCACCTTAGTCACGTTGGTATCCGCCGGGCCGCCGTTAGGCGGGTTGTACTTGATACCACCGTCTTCCGGCGGGTTGTGGGACGGCGTGATAACAATACCGTCAGCCAGCGGGCCGCCCTTCTTGTTGTGCACCAGAATCGCATTGGAAATCGCCGGCGTCGGGGTGAAGCCGTTGTTTTCCTGAACGATGACGTCAACGCCGTTCGCCGCCAGCACTTCCAGTACGGAAATGAAAGCCGGTTCGGAGAGTGCGTGAGTGTCCTTACCAACATAGCATGGGCCGGTGATCCCGTTCTTCGCGCGATCTTCAGCAATTGCCTGAGCAATCGCCAGAATATGCTGCTCGTTGAAGTTGTGGCGCGCCGCGCTGCCGCGGTGACCGGAGGTGCCAAACTTCACTGCATGTTCCGCGTTGCCAACTTCCGGCTTCAGCACATAGTACTGGGCAGTCAGTTGGGCGACGTTAATCAAATCACTCTGTTGCGCAGGTTGACCCGCGCGCTTATCGATTGCCATTGCCTGATCCTTCTGGTGCAAAGTTAACTAACTAGATCGTACCGCAAACCTTTTCGATCAATTCCGCAGGGAACTGCATTGACTGCATGATATGTTCGATCATGCTGCATTTGCGACCGGTATTGGTATTTGTAATGACCCACCACGGCGTTCCCGGTACCTGCTTAGGTTTCGTCTGATTACCGTTTTTCTGCAGCGTGCGTTCATCCTCAGCGAAATAAACGCGGGTGCGCCCGTGCAGGGACTCGGTCGCCTCGGCAAACGCTTTGCTGTCTAAGGCGTAGAGGGTGGTCAGAACCAGCATGAAACGGTTTACCGCGCGCTTTTGTTCGGCGTACTCATCAGATAACAGCAGCTCACGCATAGCGCGAACTTTATCTTTCAGAGGATTGGCGGGTTTCACTTCAACGACAGGCGTTGGCGCAGGGGCCGGAGCGGCTTTCGCTACCGGTGCGACAGGCTGGGAAACGGCGGAAAACTTCAACATGCGCCGTAAAATGTCGGATGCGCTCTCGCCAATATGCTTGGTGTGGCTGGCAATATAGCTATAGAGTTCATCATCAACTTCAATTGTTTTCATCTTAATCCAGTGCGATATCTTTTTCTGAATACAAGTTGTCGGGATTATAGGGACAAATCCCAACCGCGGATAGCGTCAAACCAGGATGGCGGTAAAACTCGGATATCTTCCGGGTCTTGCAGCCGGATGGCAGAATGTCCAACATAATACCCTAACCCGACGGAGCGAAAAAAAGAACTTTGCCATGAAATTAAATAGCCGAGCGCAATCTGCACAGAATCCGCACAATAATCCCCCTATCGTCCTGGTCCACGGCCTTTTTGGCAGCCTGGATAATCTTGGGATCCTCGCCCGCGATCTGGTTCTCGATCGCGATATTATCCAGGTCGACATGCGAAACCACGGCCTTTCGCCACGCTCGCCTGACATGACCTATCCCGCGATGGCCCAGGATCTGCTTGATATTCTCAATGAATCACAGATTGAGAAAGCCACCTTTATTGGTCACTCAATGGGCGGTAAAGCGGTGATGGCGCTGAGCGCGCTGGCCCCAGAGCGCATCGCGGGCCTGGTCGCCATTGATATCGCCCCGGTGGATTATCACGTCCGCCGCCATGATGAAATCTTCGCCGCCATCAATGCCGTCACCGACGCGGGGGCCGCTACGCGTCAGCAGGCGGCGACGGTCATGCGCCAGCACCTTAACGAAGAGGGCGTGATTCAGTTTCTGTTAAAATCTTTCGTGGACGGCCAGTGGCGGTTTAACGTACCGGTGCTGTGGGAGCAGTACGATAATATCGTCGGCTGGCAAACCGTTCCGCCCTGGCCGCATCCGGCGCTGTTTATCCCGGGCGGCAACTCCCCCTACGTCACCGATGCCTACCGCGAGACTTTATTAGCTCAGTTTCCCCAGGCGCGCGCGCACGTTATCGCCGGCGCCGGGCACTGGGTGCATGCAGAAAAACCGGAGGCCGTTATCCGCGCGATCCGTCGTTATTTGACCTCTATCGCCGCATAACTGCCTAAAATATACTCGACCGCGCGGCTTAATGCCCGCGGCCGTTGGCGCAGCCCGTCGCCTGATGTATTATGGCGCGCTGTCTGCGTCGGCTATGCCCGATAGCTTGTTTCCCCCGAAGTCACTCTGAATCATGGCAAAAGAACAAACGGACCGTACGACATTAGATTTGTTCGCAACTGAGCGTCGGCCGGGTAGACCGAAAACGAATCCGCTTTCGCGCGATGAACAGCTGCGCATCAACAAACGCAATCAGCTTAAACGCGATAAGAGTCGCGGTCTGAAGCGCGTGGAGCTAAAGCTCAATGCCGATGCTGTCGATGCGCTTAATGAGCTGGCCGAAGCCCGTAACATGAACCGCAGCGATCTCATCGAAGAGATGCTGATGAACCAGCTGGCAGCCCTGCGCGGCCAGGATAAAGCCTAAAACCCTCAAAAAATAAGCTTTCGTGTAGCAGAGTGTGCAGTTGGGCGTGATTGCTGTTTCCGCGCCCTTCTCAGTTCTGCTATCATTGCCCCTATCTGCGGGCATTACGCCACTACCACATCATTAAGTTTCAAGAGGTTATTTTACTCATGGCAATCATCGGCATCTTTTTTGGCAGCGACACCGGCAACACCGAAAATATTGCAAAAATGATCCAAAAGCAGCTTGGTAAAGACGTTGCTGATGTTCACGACATTGCCAAAAGCAGCAAAGAGGATCTGGAAGCTCACGATATCCTGCTGCTCGGCATTCCCACCTGGTACTACGGCGAAGCCCAGTGCGACTGGGACGATTTTTTCCCGACGCTGGAAGAGATCGATTTCAATGGCAAACTGGTGGCTCTGTTTGGCTGTGGCGATCAGGAGGACTATGCTGAATACTTCTGTGATGCGCTGGGGACTATCCGCGATATCATCGAACCGCGCGGCGCAACTATCGTTGGCCATTGGCCGACCGCCGGCTACCATTTTGAAGCCTCTAAAGGCCTGGCCGATGACGATCACTTTGTTGGCCTGGCCATTGACGAAGACCGTCAGCCTGAGCTGACTAACGAACGCGTGGAAAAATGGGTAAAACAGATTTCTGAAGAGCTGCACCTCGAAGAAATCAAGAATGCCTGAGTCTGAACGGCGTAATCCTCAGGTTTCGCCGAATTGATAGATAAAAGCAATCAAAGTTATAGCTACAAGTTTTTAACTTTTAATCACATATCTGTACAATGTCCTCTGATTTAACGGGGTCGCGTGAAGCACTTTGTAGCGAGTGCCTCGTTTTTGACAGCATACAAGGCCCGATGCTTGCAGTTTTCATTTCACCATGGCAGTTCTATAATGAGACGCATTACATCGGGTGATTCTCTGTATTACTTCCGCTGATGGAAGTAGATCGTTTAGCAACAGGACAGATTCCGCATGACTGACAACAATACCGCATTAAAGAAAGCTGGCCTGAAAGTGACGCTTCCGAGATTAAAAATCCTGGAAGTGCTGCAAGGACCGGATAACCATCATGTCAGTGCGGAAGACTTATACAAACGCCTGATTGATATGGGTGAAGAGATTGGCCTGGCTACCGTCTACCGCGTACTGAACCAGTTCGACGACGCCGGCATCGTCACCCGTCATAATTTCGAAGGCGGTAAATCCGTTTTTGAACTGACGCAGCAGCATCATCACGATCACCTGATTTGCCTCGACTGCGGCAAAGTGATCGAATTTAGCGATGATTCCATCGAAGCGCGCCAGCGTGAAATTGCCGCAAGGCACGGTATTCGCCTGACTAACCACAGCCTGTACCTGTACGGCCACTGCGCAGAAGGCGACTGCCGCGAAGATGAACATGCCCACGACGCGGCAGAGAAATAATCACCGCATCGTATACCGCCAAAAGCCAACCTGAAGGTTGGCTTTTTTTTGCCCGGAATCTGCCGCCTCTTTCTCTCGCGCTGCAATACGTTTACTGTCAGTGCATCCTGACGTGTACGGAGAGTCGACATGGAGCTTCGCCAGCTACGCTATTTTGTGCGCATTATTGAAACCGGCAGTATGGGCCGCGCCGCGCTTGACCTGGATATCGGCGTCTCCGCGCTTAGCCAACAGATGGCGCGCCTCGAGAACGAACTCGCCATTCGCCTGCTGCAGCGGACGTCTCGCGGCGTAATGCCGACCAGCGCCGGCCTCGCCTTCTACTCCCAGGCGCAGCTCGCGCTGCGTCACGCCGATGATGCGGTTCTCGCCGCGCGCGAGGCGCGCCTTTCCGGCCACGTCAGCGTCGGTATGGCCCCCAGCACCGCCTCCGTTCTCGGGGTGCCTTTTATTCACGCGATGCGCGAAAGCTATGCCGACGTCCGCCTGCATTTGGTCGAGAGCCTCTCCGGTAACCTTGAACGCATGATCAACACCCGCCAGCTTGACTTAGCTATCGTGTTCCAGAAGGAGAAGCTTGTGCGCTGGAGCGCCAGACCTATTCTCGAAGAGCGTCTGTTTCTGATTGGCACCCATGACGTGCTCTCTCCCCTTCCCGAAGCGAGCATCTCGCCTGGCCAGCTGGCCGCTATCCCGCTGATAATGCCAAGCCTGGGGCATGGACTGCGCGGCAGGCTGGAGGCGATCTGCCAGGAGCATGCCCTGAGCGTCGATGTGGTGGCTGAAATCGACGGCCTGGCCCTGCTGATGCGCGCCGTCCGCGACGGGCTCGGCGCCACTTTGCAGCCGGGGGCGGCAATTTCCCATCTCGACAGCGAGTCCCTGAGAGTGATCGGCGTCGACAATCCGATACTCAGTCGACCTAATTTTCTCGTCAGCCTTTCCGATGATGAGCTGACTCCGGCAGGCCTTGCGGCCCGCGTAATACTGGCGAAAGTCATGCGTCAGCTGGTTGAGTCGGGTCGCTGGCCCGGCGCCAGCCTTTACGCAAACTAAACCCCCCTTTAGCAATACGCCATAGCGTCCAGCCGGCCGTAACGCATACATTTCCATTACAAATTTAACAATCAAGCAAAGCGTAATGGAGCCATAAATGGTGGATGTACTGGTCATTGGCGGCGGCAATGCCGCGCTATGCGCCGCCTTAACCGCCCGGGAAGCTGGCGCGTCCGTACTGCTGCTGGAGGCCGCGCCGCGGGAATGGCGAGGCGGCAACTCTCAGCACACGCGGAATCTTCGCTGTATGCACGATGCTCCGCAGGATGTTTTGGTCGACAGCTATCCGGAAGAAGAGTACTGGCAGGACCTGCTGCGCGTCACCGAGGGCAACACCAACGAAGCGCTGGCGCGCCTGGTGATCCGCACCTCATCGCAGTGCCGGGACTGGATGCGCCAGCACGGGGTTAACTTTCAGCCGCCGCTCTCCGGCGCCCTGCACGTGGCCCGCACCAACGCCTTTTTTATGGGCGGCGGCAAGGCTCTTATAAATGCTTATTACCGCAGCGCGGAGCAGATGGGCGTAAAGATCCGCTACAACACGCCGGTACAGGCGCTCGAATTAGATAACGGCGAATTCGTCGCCGCGCTGGCGGGCGAAGAGAGGATCGTCGCCAAAACCTGCGTCCTCGCCGCCGGCGGATTTGAATCTAACCGCGAGTGGCTGCGTGAAGCATGGGGACAGAATGAGCGCGGTGAATGGCCAGCCGATAACTTTCTCATCCGCGGCACCCGCTTCAATCAGGGCGTGCTGCTCAAGTTTATGATTGACGCCGGGGCTGACATTATTGGCGACCCCTCGCAATCCCACTGCGTCGCCATTGACGCCAGGGCGCCGCTCTACGATGGCGGGATCTGCACGCGCGTGGACTGCGTGTCGCTGGGGGTGGTCGTCAACCGCGACGCCGGGCGCTTTTATGATGAAGGGGAAGATTTCTGGCCCAAACGCTATGCCATCTGGGGCAGGCTGGTCGCCCACCAGCCGGGGCAAATCGGCTACTCGATCATCGACAGCAACGCGATCGGCCACTTTATGCCGCCCGTTTTCCCCGGCGCCCAGGCCAATACCATTGAAGAGCTGGCTCGCCAGCTGGGGCTGGACGCGGAACACCTGGCGCAAACCATCGCCCGCTACAATGCCGCCTGTACGCCGGGCCAGTTCGATCATACCCGCCTTGATAACTGCGCGACATCCGGCCTGACGCCGCCGAAAACCCACTGGGCGCGGCCCATCGATACCCCGCCCTACTACGGCTATGCCCTACGGCCGGGGATCACCTTTACCTACCTTGGGCTGTACGTTAATGAACGCGCCGCCGTCCATTTTGCGGGCAAGCCGAGCCGCAACCTGTTCGTCGCCGGCGAAATGATGGCCGGCAACGTGCTGGGCAAGGGGTATACCGCCGGCGTGGGCATGTCCATCGGTACGACATTCGGCCGCATTGCCGGCCAGCAGGCCGCCCGCGCGGCGCAGCAGGAGACACACCATGAAATCGCTTGAAAAGCTGATCATTGACGCGCAAATCATCACCGAGTCGGAAGCGGAAGTTGAACGGGTGATGCAGGTCTGTAACGCCTGCCGCTATTGCGAAGGGTTTTGCGCCGTGTTTCCGGCCATGACCCAGCGTCTGGCTTTTGGCAAAGCGGATATAAACTACCTGGCCAACCTGTGCCATAACTGCGGCGCCTGCCTGCATGCCTGCCAGTACGCGCCGCCGCACGAGTTTGCCATTAATGTCCAGAAGGCGATGGCGGAAGTGCGCCTGGAGACCTATCAACACTATGCTCAGCCCTCGGCTTTCGGCAGCCTGTATCGTCGGGCCGGCGTAACCACGGTACTGGCGCTGGTCGGCGGGCTGATCCTCTTTCTGCTGCTGGCGATGGGGCTCAAAGGCTCCCTGCTTCATCCGCCGCTGGCCGGCGATTTCTACCAGATTTTTCCCCATAACCTGCTGGCGTGGATGTTTGGCACGGTCTTCATACTGGCCATGGGGTTACTGATGGCCGGGGTGATCCGCTTCTGGCGCGAGATCTCGCCGGGTCAGCCTCAGGCCATCGACATCGCTAAAGCCTCGCATAATGCGCTCACGCTGAAGTATCTCGACGGCGGGCACGGTAAGGGCTGCAACGAGGCCGATGACGCGTTTACCCTGCTGCGCCGCCGTTTCCATCACTTTACCTTCTACGGGTTTCTGCTCTGTTTCGCCGCCACCGTGGTGGCCACGGGGTATCACTATATCGCCGGCTGGGAGGCCCCCTACCCGTTCTTCAGCGTACCGGTTGTGCTGGGCACGCTCGGCGGCATCGGCCTGCTGGTGGGCCCGGCGGGTTTGCTATGGCTGAACCTGCGCCGCTCGCCGCTGCACGGCGACCCGCGGCAAAAACCGATGGATCGCGGCTTTATTCTGCTGCTGCTGCTGACCAGCTTCACCGGCCTCGCCCTGCTGGCGGGACGAGACACCTCGTGGATGGGCATTCTGCTTGCCATTCACCTCGGCGTGGTCATGGCGCTGTTTTTGACCCTGCCATACGGAAAATTCGCCCACGGATTTTATCGCTGTGCGGCGTTACTCAAGTGGGCGATTGAGAAACGACGCGGAAAACAGGCGGCAGTCGCAGGCGACTAGTCCGCTCCTCTTACCTCTATAAAAACAAGATAAAGACAATGGAGAGCAACCCCTATGACGCAACCCTCATCGCGCGCCGGTACCTTTGGCGCCATTCTCCGCGTGACCAGCGGTAATTTTCTCGAACAATTCGACTTTTTTCTGTTTGGCTTTTACGCCACCTATATCGCCAGAACGTTCTTTCCGGCGGAGAGCGAGTTTGCGGCGTTAATGCTGACCTTCGCCGTGTTTGGTTCGGGCTTTCTGATGCGCCCCATCGGCGCGATAGTGCTGGGGGCCTATATTGACAGAATCGGGCGGCGTAAAGGGCTGATGGTGACGCTGGCGATTATGGGCTGCGGGACGCTGCTGATAGCGCTGGTTCCCGGCTATCAAACCATCGGCGTTCTCGCCCCCGTTCTGGTATTAGTGGGTCGCCTGCTGCAGGGATTCTCGGCGGGCGTCGAGCTCGGCGGCGTGTCGGTCTATCTGTCGGAAATCGCCACGCCGGGGAAAAAAGGGTTCTATACCAGCTGGCAATCCGCCAGCCAGCAGGTGGCTATCGTCGTCGCGGCGCTGATTGGCTACGCGCTGAATGAAACGCTCGGCCACGATGAGATTGCCGAATGGGGCTGGCGTATTCCCTTCTTTATTGGCTGTATGATTATTCCGCTGATTTTTGTGCTGCGGCGTTCGTTGCAGGAAACCGAAGCCTTCCTGCAGCGCAAGCATCGCCCTGACACGCGGGAGATCCTGAGCACGATTGCCAAAAACTGGCGCATCATCACGGCGGGGACCTTGCTGGTGGCGATGACCACCACCACCTTTTATTTTATTACCGTCTATACGCCGACCTACGGTAGAGCCGTTCTGCATCTGAGCGCCCGCGACAGTCTGCTGGTGACCATGCTGGTCGGCATCTCTAACTTTATCTGGTTACCGATTGGCGGGACAATTTCTGACAGAATAGGCCGTCGGCCGGTGCTGATGGGCATAACCCTGCTGGCGCTGCTCACTACCTGGCCGGTCATGCACTGGCTCACCGCCGCGCCGGATTTCACCCGCATGACGCTGGTCCTGCTCTGGTTCTCGTTCTTCTTTGGGATGTATAACGGCGCGATGGTGGCCGCCCTGACGGAAGTGATGCCGGTCTACGTCCGCACCGTGGGCTTTTCACTGGCCTTTAGCCTCGCCACCGCGATCTTCGGCGGCCTGACGCCAGCCATTTCCACCGCGCTGGTCGAGATAACGGGCGACAAAAGCTCGCCGGGCTGGTGGCTGATGTGCGCCGCGCTATGCGGCCTGGCCGCTACCGCGATGCTCTTCGTACGCCTGGGCCGCGGCTACCAGCCGGCAGAAATACCCCGCTAAAATAGCAACGGGCGGAGTTGACGCTCCGCCCGTTTGCTTGCCGCCGTCTGGCTTAACGCGGCGTATTGTTGCTGTGGATCTCTTTCCAGATCTGGTCGCAGCGCGCCTCTACAGCCTGATCGTTCCCGGTTTTGCGCGCCTGGATACACTGCTGATAATCCAGCACCCGCACGCTTTCCTGGGTCGCGAACTGCTGATGCTGTTTCTCCTGCTTCAGCACGTTCAGTACGCTCTGACAGGCTTCAACTTTATCCGGATTGCCCTCTGCGGTATTAATGCAGGCGCTGTAGGCATCTTTTAACTTTGAGTCTTCCTTAGGCGCTGGCGACTGGGTACAGGCAACCAGACCTGCTGCCATAATGGCGACAAGTATTAACTTTTTCATCATGAACCTCGGGAAATTGCGGCGGGTTTCCCCCGCCGCAGTGGCATCAGAAAATGGTGAACGGAGCGATAACCATGAACTTCACGTCGCGCTCATCCTGGAAGATGTTGCCGTAACCACCGCTCCAGCTTGGGATATCGGAGTGGTTGTCGTATTGCGTAAAGTGGAGTTTGAACAGCGTGCCCTTAGCGCGTCCTTCCTGAACGGTGTACATGGCATCCAGGCTATAGGCGGACTCTTCCAGGCGTTTATCCGGGTTGTAGTACGCATCAGGCGAGGACATTCTCCCCGGCTTCGCATCCCAGGCATAAACGTAGGAGGCGCCGAAGGCCCAGCCCGGCATGTTCCAGTTCTTCATGTCATACATCGCGCCGAAGAACACCGCTTTTTCACCGTTGGCGTTGAAGTCCGAACGGTTATCCCACCAGATATCCAGTCGCCCGTTAGACGATGCGTAAGTTGGCGTCATACGCTGCAGGAAGTAGCCCTGCTGACCATCAGCTTTAACCCAGGTTCCTTCCAGACGCAGGTCCAGAACGTCGGCAACCTTATAGCCAAAGGTCAATGCCTGCAGCCACGCGGTGCCGTCATAGATATCGTTAACCCCGCCGTTGCTGACCTTATCGCGGGTGCCGTAGAACTGATAGCTGGTGGTTAACGGCGTGCCTGCAACATCAAACTTATAGCTGGCCTTGGCAAAATACTGGTCGATATAACCCTGTGCCTGACCAAACGCCGCTTCCAGCACAAGGTCGTTTTTAAAATCATATTTGGCGCCAAGAGAGTGAAGGTAATCCACCTTGGTTTTCTTGTCGTTCTGGTAGAACTCATCCATCTCAATGTGCCACGGCGCTTTATATTCGTTCGTCCACATATAGGAGAAACTCAGCGCGCCCGCATCGCCGTAGTCAAAGTTCGCACCGGCTTCAGCCCCCTGATAGGTACCCGGCATAAAGCTCCAGTGCGGCGCCAGCAGCGTCTGGCCGGTTGGCTGAATATAGCCCGCGCGCGCCCAGGTCGGGCCAAATTTAAATTTTGCGGCTGCTTTATACAGGCTGATCCCGCTCTTATCGCCGGAATAGTCTTCATCGTAGGTTTTATTGCGCGAGGAGAAAGCGATTTCGTTCGGATGACCGCTCTCGCTGCTTTCGCCCATTTCGATGGCGGTAAAGGCAGCAACGTCAATACCGAACATATCGGCGGCATAGCCGGACTGGAAGTCGAGGTTGGCGTTCCAGGTGGAGTGCGACAGGTTAGTTTTATATTTATCGCCGTCGGTCACATCTTTACGGTCGCGCTCACGCTGCCAGTAATAGATGCCGCCGGTTAACGTTGAATCATCAATGAACCCTTCTGCTTTTGCATCCGGCACCATTGCAAATCCTGACAGGGCTGTGACACCGGCAATAGCCAGCGCCAGCGTACTACGTTTGCCACTAAACGTACGCATATGCATATCCTCTTTGACGTTTTAAAGTGCGGTTACCAATGGCAACGCGCAAAAAAATAAAATAAGACTGCTTAAAAAGTGGTGCGGTAAAAATTCGCATAACCACTAGGTATAGACTATTTTTCGTGACGCGAATTATCAATCTCTTTCGCCGACCAAAGATGAAGATTATGACAAAGCGCACATAATTTATGTCTTTTTGTTTCAGTCGTAGATGTCACACTTTTTTCGGGTGAAGTGCTTGCAAAAAAAGAGAAAATTAGGGGAAATGAAAGCGATTACATATTTATATGCAATGGATGGAAAGGGTTAAAAAAAGCGGTTATTACAATCTGTAAACAAGATTAATTCGCATCGCAAAAATATGAGGATTTAATTCTCTGATTCTGAATAAAAAAACGCCGCAGTAAGCGGCGTTCTCAATAACGGCGGGTAGCTACGCGCCGACTTTCGCCCATGTGTCGCGCAGACCGACGGTGCGGTTAAACACCAGCTGGGTTGCGGTTGCATAGCGGCTATCCAGGCAGAAATAACCTTCGCGCTCGAACTGATACGCTTTTTCCGGCTGCGCCTGCGCCAGGCTCGGCTCGGCAAAACCCTGTTTGATCACCAGCGACTCCGGATTCATCACCGAGAGGAAGTCCTCCGCCGCGCCCGGGTTCGGTACGCTGAACAGGCGATCGTACAGGCGGATTTCTACCGGCAGCGCGTGCGCCGCGCTCACCCAGTGAATCACGCCCTTCACCTTGCGGCCGTCGGCCGGATCTTTGCTCAGGGTATCGGCATCGTAGGTGCAGAAGATAGTGGTGATGTTGCCTTCCGCATCTTTCTCCACGCGCTCCGCTTTGATCACGTAAGCGTTACGCAGGCGAACTTCTTTACCCAGCACCAGACGCTTGTACTGCTTGTTCGCTTCTTCGCGGAAGTCGGCGCGATCGATCCAGATTTCGCCGCTGAACGGCACCTCGCGGCTGCCCATCTCCGGTTTATTCGGATGATTCGGCATGGTCACGATTTCGCTGCCACCCTGCGGATAGTTTTCGATAACCAGCTTAACCGGGTCGATAACGGCCATCGCGCGCGGGGCGTTTTCGTTCAGATCTTCACGGATGCAGGATTCCAGCGAAGCGATTTCGATAGTGTTGTCCTGCTTGGTCACGCCGATGCGTTTGCAGAACTCGCGGATGGATTCAGCGGTATAGCCGCGACGGCGCAGACCGGAAATGGTCGGCATACGCGGGTCATCCCAGCCCTCAACGTGCTTCTCGGTCACCAGTTGATTCAGCTTACGCTTGGACATCACGGTGTATTCGAGGTTGAGGCGCGAGAATTCATACTGGCGCGGATGCACGGGGATGCTGATGTTATCCAGCACCCAATCGTACAGGCGGCGGTTATCCTGGAACTCGAGAGTACACAGCGAGTGGGTAATCCCTTCCAGCGCATCGCTGATGCAGTGGGTAAAGTCGTACATCGGGTAGATGCACCACTTGCTTCCGGTCTGGTGATGGTCGGCAAACTTAATGCGGTACAGCACCGGATCGCGCATCACGATAAAAGGAGAGGCCATGTCGATTTTCGCGCGCAGGCAGGCTTTACCTTCGGCAAATCCACCGCTGCGCATTTTTTCAAACAGCGCCAGGTTCTCTTCCACGCTGCGATCGCGGTACGGGCTATTTTTACCCGGCTCTTTCAGCGTGCCGCGGTACTCACGGATCTCTTCCGCTGACAGTTCGTCAACGTAGGCCAGACCTTTATTGATCAGTTCAACCGCATACTGGTGCAGCTGATCGAAATAATCAGACGAGTAGCAAACATCCCCGGACCAGTGGAAACCTAACCACTGCACGTCGTTTTTAATCGACTCAACGTATTCGATATCTTCCTTCACCGGGTTGGTGTCATCGAAACGCAGGTTGCATTGGCCCTGGTAATCCTGAGCGATACCAAAGTTCAGGCAAATAGACTTCGCGTGGCCAATGTGCAGATAGCCGTTCGGTTCCGGTGGAAAACGGGTATGAACGGTGGTGTGCTTACCAGTAGCCAGATCTTCATCAATGATCTGACGAATAAAGTTAGTCGGGCGGGCTTCTGCCTCACTCATCGTGGGTTCCTCAAAGCGTAAACAACGTATAACGGCACATGATCTTACAAGCAGGGCGTAGAGACAACTATTAGTTACGCAAAATAGCGATCGGAAGGAGATTATGGGGGTGTTTGCGGTAAAAAAAAGCGGCGCAGGTTTCGCTGCGCCGCTGAGGCATAAACGCCACTCAGGAGTCTTATTTGCCTTTAATTTCGTACAGCGGCGTCTGGCCAGCAACCACTTTACCGGTTGCCTGGATAACCAGCGCGCTGTAGTCGTCGCTATTGCTGCATACGACCGGGCTAATCATCGAGCGCGCGTTAGCGTTCAGGAACTCAAGATCCAGTTCCAGAATCGGCTGACCCGCTTTCACTTCCGCGCCCTCTTCCACCAGACGTTTAAAGCCCTGGCCGTTAAGCGCGACGGTATCGATACCCATATGGACGACGATTTCCGCACCGTTTTCAGTTTCCAGACAGAAAGCATGGTTGGTGTTGAAAATCTTCACCACGGTGCCAGCCGCCGGCGCAACAACAATCTTATCGGTCGGTTTCACCGCCACGCCGTCGCCGACGGCTTTGCTGGCGAACGCTTCATCCGGTACCTGCTCCAGCGCTACAATGTCGCCGGTAATCGGCGAAACCAGCGCTTCGACGGTTTTCGCGTTAGCAACAGCCTGCGGTTTAGCAGCCTGAGCGGCTACGGGTGCGCTGTGAGACGCTGCAGCCGCCGCGGCAACCGGGCCACGGGCAACCACTTTCTTCATTTCATCGCCGACGGATTCGGCTTTCGCACCCACGATAACCTGGATGGTCTGCTTGTTCAGTTTAACCACACCGGAAGCGCCGAGGCGCTTACAGGCCGCGTCGTTAACCAGCGCAGAGTCCGCCACGGTCAGACGCAGACGGGTAATACAGGCATCAATCGCTTTCAGGTTATCCGTACCGCCGACCGCCGCGATGTAGTTGGTCGCCAGCTGGGTTAAACCTTCTTCGGTATTGCTGTTGGCCTCTTCAGTGACTACGTCATCCACTTTATCTTCACGACCCGGCGTTTTCAGATTGAACATGCGGATTACCGCGCTGAACAACAGGAAGTAGATAACAAAGAACACAACGCCCATCACAATCAGCATCCAGACGTTTTTACTGGCTGCCGGCAGGCTGTACATCAGCACATAGTCGATGGCGCCTGCGGAGAAAGAGAAGCCCGCGTGGATACCCAGCGCCGTCGCAACGAACAGGCTGATACCGGTCAGGATGGCGTGCAGGAGATACAGCAGCGGCGCCAGGAACATGAACAAGAATTCCAGCGGCTCAGTCACACCGGTCAGGAATGCGGTGATGGCAACCGACAGCAGCATACCGCCGACCATCGGACGACGCTCTTTCGGGGCCGCGAAATACATCGCCAGCGCCGCACCCGGCAGACCGAACATCATGATCGGGAAGAAGCCGGACATGAACATCCCCGCGGTGCCGTCACCCGCATAGAAGCGGTTGATATCACCGTGGAACACGGCACCAGCAGCGTTGGTGAATTCACCAATCTGGAACCAGGCGATGGTGTTCAGCACCTGATGCAGACCCGTCGGGATCAGCAGACGGTTGATGAAACCAAAGATACCGGAGCCGAGCGCGCCCGCGCCCACAATCCATTCACCACCTGCATGGATGGCGTTCTGCACCGGCGGCCAGACGTAGCCGAAGATGGCTGCCAGCACCAGGCAGAAGAAGCCGGTTGCGATAGGTACAAAGCGTTTGCCGCCGAAGAAGCTCAGGAAGTCAGGCAGTTTGATACCCGACCAGCGGTTATAGACGGCACCGCCGACCAGACCGGTAATGATACCCGCCAGGACGCCCATGTTGATGGCCGGGTTGATGGTGACCATCGCTTTCGTCAACACGAAGTAACCAACCGCCCCCGCCAGCGCTGCGGCACCGGCGCTGTCTTTCGACCAGCTGGATGCGACGCCGATAGCGAAAATCAGCGCCAGGTTGTCAAAGATTGCCCCGCCCGCCTGGGCGATAAACGAAATGTTAAGCAGATCCGGTTGACCGAATCGCAGCAGCAGCGCCGCGACCGGCAGCACTGCGATAGGGAGCTGTAACGCCCTACCGAGTCGCTGAAAAAAACCTAAAATATTCATCTTATTCCCCCTATGAGACCCCGATAAGGCTCATTAAAGCCACTTTATTATTGTGTAACCTGGTTAAATTTTTAACTTACCTGCAAAGTGTCTGAAAAATTAATTCGTCTCGCAAATTAAATGGGTATTTTTTGTGACAATAGTCACCAAATATCGTATTCACCTCCGCCTTTGACTGGCTAACAACGAAAACTTATTTTATCATTCAAAAAATCAACACGGATTGACCCCGCTCGGCGCAGTTGCTGCGATACTCTTAATAGTATGCTGGCGCCAATCCGCCAGGTTCTAATTTAACTATAGAGGTGAACAATGAGACTGATCCCCCTGGTAACAGCTGAACAAGTCGGTAAATGGGCTGCCCGGCATATCGTTAACCGCATCAATGCGTTCAAACCGACTGCGGACCGTCCGTTTGTCCTGGGCCTGCCTACCGGCGGTACGCCTCTGACCGCTTATAAAGCCCTGGTTGAGATGCACAAAGCAGGCCAGGTTAGCTTTAAGCATGTTGTCACCTTCAACATGGATGAGTACGTTGGGCTGCCGAAAGAGCATCCGGAAAGCTATCATAGCTTTATGCATCGCAACTTCTTTGATCACGTTGATATCCCGGCGGAAAATATTAACCTGCTGAATGGTAACGCGCCGGATATTGATGCAGAATGCCGTCGCTATGAAGAAAAAATTCGTTCTTACGGTAAAATCCACCTGTTTATGGGCGGCGTGGGTAACGATGGCCACATCGCTTTTAACGAACCAGCCTCTTCTTTGGCTTCACGCACACGCATCAAAACCCTGACCCATGATACTCGCGTAGCGAATTCCCGTTTCTTCGACGGTGACGTTGACCAGGTGCCTAAGTACGCGCTGACCGTTGGCGTGGGCACGCTGCTGGACGCGGAGGAAGTGATGATTCTGGTGCTGGGTCATCAGAAAGCGCTGGCGCTGCAGGCGGCGGTGGAAGGCAACGTAAACCATATGTGGACCATTACCTGTCTGCAGCTGCACCCGAAAGCGGTGGTGGTCTGCGATGAGCCGTCCACCATGGAACTAAAAGTTAAGACACTGAAATATTTCAACGAGTTAGAAGCCGAAAATATCAAAGGTCTGTAATGTAGTCTCGTCCCGCGGCTGCCCCCGCGGGACAACCATTTTTGACAACCGGGGGTCGTAATGTATGCATTAACCCAAGGCCGGATTTATACCGGTCATGAAATTCTGGATGACCATGCGATTGTTATCGCCAATGGCCTTATCGAACGTATCTGTCCTCAGACTGAACTGCCCACCGGGATCGAACAGCGCTCGGTTGATGGCGCGATCCTTGCCCCCGGTTTTATCGACGTCCAGCTTAACGGCTGCGGCGGCGTGCAGTTCAACGACACGGCGGACGCGGTCACCGTTGAAACGCTGGAGATTATGCAGAAGGCCAATGAACGCTCCGGCTGCACCAGCTATCTGCCCACGCTGATCACCTCCAGCGACGACCTGATGAAACAGGGCGTACGCGTGATGCGCGAATACCTGCAAAAACATCCTAACCAGGCGCTGGGTCTGCATCTTGAAGGCCCGTGGCTGAATATTGTTAAAAAAGGCACCCACAACCCGGACTACGTACGCAAACCGGATGCCGCGCTGGTGGATTTCCTGTGCGAAAACGCGGACGTGATAACCAAAATCACGCTTGCGCCGGAACGGGTGGAACCGGAGGTTATCCGCAAACTGGTGGCCGCCGGCATCATTGTCTCCGCCGGTCACTCCAACGCGACGCTTAAAGAAGCGAAAATCGGTTTCCGCGCCGGGATTACCTTTGCTACCCATCTGTTTAACGCCATGCCGTATATTACCGGCCGTGAGCCGGGCCTGGCTGGCGCGATTTTCGACGAGCCGGATGTCTACTGCGGCATCATCGTCGATGGTATGCACGTCGATTTCGCTAACGTGCGCCTCGCTAAACGCTTGAAAGGCGACAAGCTGTGTCTGGTTACCGACGCGACGGCGCCGGCGGGTGCCAATATTGAGCAGTTCATTTTTGCCGGTAAAACAATATACTACCGGAACGGCCTGTGCGTAGATGAGAACGGAACCCTCAGCGGCTCTTCATTGACCATGATTGAAGGGGTGCGTAACCTCGTTGAGCATTGCGGCATCGCGCTGGATGAAGTGTTGCGTATGGCGACGCTCTACCCTTCCCGCGCCATTGGCGTAGACAAACAGTTAGGCAGCATTGCCCCGGGGATGGTCGCTAACCTGACCGCATTCACCCGTGATTATAAAATCACCAAGACCATCGTTAATGGTAACGAGGTCGTCACTGAGTAAGTAAAAGTATGACAGCAGGCGGACAGGCTCAAATTGGTAACGTCGATCTCGTAAAACAGCTGAACAGCGCGGCCGTCTATCGGCTCATCGATCAGCACGGCCCCATCTCGCGTATCCAGATTGCGGAACAAAGCCAGCTTGCCCCTGCCAGCGTAACCAAAATTACGCGTCAGCTTATTGAACGCGGACTGATCAAAGAAGTCGATCAGCAGGCCTCCACCGGGGGCCGCCGCGCCATCTCCATTGTTGCCGAAACCCGCGGCTTCCACGCCATCGGCGTACGCCTTGGCCGCTACGACGCCACCCTGACCCTCTATGATTTAAGCAGCAAGACTCTTGAAGAAGAGCACTACCCGCTGCCGGAAAGAACCCAGGAAACGCTGGAACACGCCCTGCTTAACATCATCGCCACCTTTATGGAGAGCTGTCAGCGTAAAATCCGCGAGCTGATCGCCATTTCGGTGATCCTGCCGGGGCTGGTCGATCCGGAAAGCGGCGTCATTCGCTATATGCCGCATATTCAGGTGGAAAACTGGGGGCTGGTTGAAGCGCTGGAAAAACGCTTTAAAGTTACCTGCTACGTCGGCCACGATATTCGTAGCCTCGCGCTGGCGGAGCACTACTTTGGTGCGAGCCACGACTGTGAAGACTCCATTCTGGTGCGCGTACATCGCGGAACCGGCGCAGGGATCATCTCCAACGGGCGGATTTTTATTGGCCGTAACGGTAACGTCGGGGAAATCGGCCATATCCAGGTCGACCCGTTAGGCGAGCGCTGCCACTGCGGTAACTTCGGCTGTCTGGAAACCGTCGCCGCCAATGCCGCTATTGAACATCGCGTTCGTCATCTGCTGGAACAGGGTTATCAGAGCAAAATCTCCCTCGATGACTGTTCGATCAAAACGATCTGCAAAGCCGCGAATAAAGGCGATGCGCTGGCCTGTGAGGTGATCGAGCACGTTGGCCGCCATCTGGGTAAAACCATCGCTATCGCCATTAACCTGTTTAATCCGCAAAAAGTGGTGATTGCCGGGGAGATCGTGGAAGCGGAAAAAGTCCTTCTGCCGGCAATCGAAGGCTGTATTAATACCCAGGCGCTGAAGGCGTTTCGCAAAAACCTGCCGGTAGTGCGATCCACGCTCGATCATCGCTCAGCCATTGGCGCTTTTGCCCTGGTAAAGCGTGCGATGCTCAACGGGACTCTGCTCCAGCGTTTGCTGGAAAGCTAAAGCCGCTTTATAGTTTCGCCTTTCTCCAACGATGTCGGACAGTTCATGACCATTCAAAACGTAATTTGTGATATTGACGGCGTGCTGATGCACGACAATGTGGCCGTGCCGGGCGCCGCTGAATTCATCAAACGCATACTCGAGAAAGAGATGCCGCTGGTGATGCTGACCAACTACCCTTCTCAAACCGGTCAGGATCTGGCAAACCGCTTTGCGACGGCGGGAATCGATGTTCCTGATACCGCCTTTTATACCTCAGCAATGGCCACGGCGGATTTTCTGCGTCGCCAGGAAGGCAAAAAAGCCTATGTGGTCGGGGAAGGCGCGCTGATTCACGAACTGTACAAAGCCGGCTTTACCATCACCGACGTCAATCCGGATTTTGTTATCGTCGGTGAGACGCGCTCCTTTAACTGGGAGATGATGCATAAGGCCGCTTTTTTTGTCGCCAACGGCGCGCGCTTTATCGCCACTAACCCGGATACCCACGGTCGCGGCTACTACCCGGCCTGCGGGGCGCTGTGCGCTGGTATAGAAAAAATCTCCGGTCGTAAGCCGTTCTACGTGGGGAAACCGAGCCCGTGGATTATCCGCTCCGCGCTCAATAAAATGCAGGCGCATTCGGAACAGACGGTAATCGTCGGCGATAACCTGCGAACGGATATTCTGGCAGGCTTCCAGGCCGGTCTGGAAACCATTCTGGTACTTTCCGGGGTTGCCACGCTCGATGATATCGACAGCATGCCGTTCCGCCCTTCCTGGATTTATCCCTCCGTTGCGGAAATCGATATCTTCTAAATAAAACCACGTCCTGCGACGTGGTTTCTTATTTCTAAGCCTCTCCTGAATGCTTTTATCTAAAAAAAAGGCGCCATCACTAAATATTCAGCAACAAAAGTGCTCAAAACATACTCTTTTTTCACTATTCGACAATCACAATTGCATTATTTCCTTTTCCTGCCGTAAACCCCTTGCGCCCTCCGCGCCTTTGCGGCATTTTCTAAAGCATGCACTGAGGCTTCGCAATAAGACGAAGTCTGCACAACAACAAACAAGACAGGGTAACGGAGAAGGCTATGTGTTCGATTTTTGGCGTACTGGATATTAAAACTGACGCGGGTGAGCTGCGTAAAAAGGCACTGGAGCTTTCCCGACTGATGCGCCACCGTGGTCCGGACTGGTCCGGCGTCTATGCCTGTGATAAAGCCATCCTGGCGCATGAACGCCTGTCGATCGTCGACGTCAACGCCGGCGCGCAGCCGCTGTATAACGCCGCTAAAACTCACGCTCTCGCCGTCAACGGTGAAATCTACAACCACCAGGCGCTGCGCGCGGAATACGGCGACCGCTATGCGTTCCAGACCGGTTCCGACTGCGAAGTTATCCTCGCGCTGTATCAGGAAAAAGGCCCGGACTTCCTCGACGATCTGCAGGGGATGTTTGCTTTCGCTCTCTACGACAGCGAAAAAGACGCGTATCTGATTGGTCGCGACCACATCGGCATCATCCCGCTGTATATGGGTCACGACGAACACGGTAACTTCTACGTTGCCTCTGAAATGAAAGCGCTGGTTCCGGTTTGCCGCACGATTAAAGAGTTCCCGGCAGGCAGCTACCTGTGGAGCAAAGATGGCGAAATCCGCGAGTACTACCAGCGCGACTGGTTCGACTACGACGCGGTCAAAGACAACGTCACGGACAAAAACGAACTGCGTCAGGCGCTGGAAGAGTCGGTGAAAAGCCACCTGATGTCCGATGTTCCGTACGGCGTACTGCTCTCCGGCGGCCTGGATTCATCGGTGATTTCCGCCATCACCAAAAAATATGCCGCGCGCCGCGTCGAAGATCAGGAAAAATCAGAAGCCTGGTGGCCGCAGCTGCACTCCTTCGCCGTCGGCCTGGAGGGCGCCCCCGATCTGAAAGCCGCGCAGGAAGTGGCTAACCATCTGGGTACCGTACACCACGAGATCCACTTTACGGTGCAGGAAGGCCTGGACGCGATTCGCGATGTTATCTATCACATTGAAACCTACGACGTGACAACGATTCGCGCGTCAACGCCAATGTATCTGATGTCGCGTAAAATCAAAGCCATGGGCATCAAAATGGTGCTGTCCGGCGAAGGTTCTGACGAAGTATTTGGCGGCTACCTCTATTTCCATAAAGCGCCCAACGCCAAAGAGCTGCACGAAGAGACCGTGCGCAAACTGCAGGCGCTGCATATGTTTGACTGCGCTCGCGCCAACAAAGCGATGTCCGCCTGGGGCGTTGAAGCGCGCGTCCCGTTCCTGGATAAGAAATTCCTCGACGTGGCAATGCGTATTAACCCGCAGGATAAAATGTGCGGCAACGGTAAAATGGAAAAACATGTCCTGCGTGAATGTTTTGAATCTTACCTGCCGGCGAGCGTCGCCTGGCGCCAGAAAGAACAGTTCTCTGATGGCGTTGGTTACAGCTGGATCGATACCTTAAAAGAAGTGGCCGCTGAACAGATTTCCGATCGGCAGCTGGAAACCGCCAGCTTCCGCTTCCCGTACAACACGCCTTCCTCGAAAGAAGCGTATCTGTACCGTGAGATTTTCGAAGAGCTGTTCCCGGTACCGAGCGCGGCCGAATGCGTTCCTGGCGGCCCTTCCGTCGCATGCTCTTCAGCAAAAGCGATTGAGTGGGACGAATCTTTCAAAAAAATGAACGATCCGTCGGGACGCGCGGTTGGCGTACACCAGTCGGCCTACTAACCGACGCTGTTTTCAAAACGGACTCTTCGGGGTCCGTTTTTGTTTTGTGCCTTATTTAAGCCGTTAAAAACGATAAATAACCAATAATTGCCGATTATTGCACCACGCTGTTCGCAACCTAACCAAACAGTTACGTTCAGTCCATTTTCGATGAAAAAGGGGTTGACGCTTCAAGGCTCAATACGCATAATGCGCCCCGCAACGCCGATAAGGTAACGCGCAAAAAGATGGCTACGTAGCTCAGCTGGTTAGAGCACATCACTCATAATGATGGGGTCACAGG
>NZ_JBEAFQ010000049.1:0-85458 GCF_040062275.1 Klebsiella sp. GW_Kp182
CCCGGCTCGCGCTGCGCTTAGCCGGGCTACGAGCTGACCGGGGCTACGGGTTCCCTGGCGTCTGCGAGCCGGGAAGGGGGCTGATGCCAGCATCTTTACCCCAGCGGGCCGCCCTGAATGGTTTCGCACAGACCGTTGATAATCCGCTCCCCGGTTTCGGATTTCAGCTCCTGATACCAGGCTTCCGTCAGCGCCATATCTTTACCGTGGGTCACATCGCAGCGCTTACGCGCCTTCAGCACCAGGTCGCGGACCCGGTCGCAGCGCTGCGCTTCGTACTGGCGCAATACCTCGGTGATATCCCGGCTCTGGCGGAACAGATCCCCCAGCACCACCGCATCCTCCAGCGCCGCGCAGCCGCCCTGGCCGATATCCGGCGTGGTGCTGTGCCCGGCATCGCCCAGCAGCGCCACCTTGCCGCGAACCAGCCGTTCAAACGGCTCGATATCATGGATTTCAATGCGGTTAGTGGTCTGCGGGTCGAGGGCGGCAATCAGCTTCTGCACCTGCGGCGACCAGCCGCTGAAGTAGCGGCTGAGATCCGCCCGCAGGGTGCTGCGATCCTCGGCCAGCCCCGCCGGGAGCGGAACATCAAAGAAAAAGTAAAACCGTCCATCGGAGACCGGCATCAGCGACACCCGTTTCCCCTCGCCAACGAAGGTGGTCCACTGGTTGCCCGGCGCAATCGCCTCATCAATTTCCACCAGACCGTTCCAGTTAACGTAGCCCGCGTAGCGGCGCTCAGGGGTATAGCCGAGCACGTACGGGCGCAGCGCCGAATGGCTACCGTCGGCGGCAATCAGAAAATCGCCTTCAGCCATCGACCCGTCGGTAAACCAGACGCGAACCCCGTCGGCGTTTTCTTCGCAGCGGGTGACGCGTTTACCAAACTGCACGGCGTCGCGCCCCCAGAAGTTGAGCATCTCGCGCTGTAGCTCGGCGCGGGAAACCGGACAGGGACGGCCGCCGGTGCGCGCCACCAGCGGCGCTAGGCTGAACTGCGTCAGAGTCTCCCCGCGCAGATAATCCTTGTAAGCCAGAAAATACATGGGGCCGCCGTAACTCTCGATAATATCCCCCATGCCTAAATGCTTCATGCACTTAACGCCGTTAGGCCAGATGGAGATAGCCGCGCCCACCGGCTTGATTTCTTTCACCGCTTCAAAGACTTCGCAGTGGATACCTGCATTTTTTAATGCCACCGCCGCGCTCAGGCCGCCGATTCCGCCGCCGATAACTAATGCTTTCATTTGCTTCTCCTTTACATACGTCGTTATTGGCTTGAGCAATTTGCGTACCACTTTGGCGCAGGCGCTGATTTCGCCGATTCGGGCTCCCCGCGACCGTGCGGTTGCACAACGCTGGTGCGCAGAGCGGGTTTTATTGCCTTTTTATGAATCAATAATTTCTAAATTTGTAATTGAGAATCTAATGTTTCATTGTCTTGCCGAGGTCAGACGCCAGGGAACTGGCAAAAATGATGGGTTATCTGCTTGAAAAAACGGAATAAAATTAAATGTTGCGCAAATGTGAGCGAGTTTGGCCTGTTTTGTGCACCCGTTCCCGCACGCTTATTCGCAACGGGATGAAACGACCATGTCAGATGAAAAAAACGGCGGCTTACTGTACGGCCTTGAGCAGCGGATCCCGCCGCTCCCGGCTTTTTTTAGCGCCTTACAGCACGTACTCGCCGGGCTGGTAGGCATTATTACGCCGCCGCTGATTATCGGCGCGGCGCTGGGGCTGGGGGAGTGGCTGCCCTATTTGATCAGCATGTCCCTGCTGGCTTCCGGCATCGGGACCTTCCTGCAATCCAACCGCCTGTGGGGGATCGGCGCGGGCATGATCTGTATGCAGGGGACCAGCTTTGCGTTCCTCGGCGTCGCCATTGCTGGCGGTATGTGGGTAAAAGGGCAGGGCGGCACGCCGCAGGATATTATGGCCATGCTGTTTGGCGTCAACGTTGTCGCCGCGCTGGTGCCCTGTCTCGTCAGCCGCTTTATTGAACCGCTGAAGCGCATTTTTACTCCGGTGATTACCGGCAGCGTGATTGCGCTGATCGGCATTAGCCTGATTAAAGTCAGCGTCATTAACTGGTGCGGCGGCGAGCAGGCTAAAGCGTTTGCCAGCATGAGCAATATCGCCCTCGGCGCGGGCACGCTGGGGACCATCGTCCTGCTGAGCTGTGCGAAAAACCGCTGGCTGCGTCTCTCTTCGGTGGTGGTGGGGATTGCCGTCGGCTGCGCGGCGGCGGCGCTGAGCGGATCGTTCCAGCTTAAAGGCGTCGGCGATGTCTGGTTCCGCTTACCGCAGCTGTTCCCGTTTGGTTTTCAGTTTAACAGCGCGATTTTTCTGCCGATTGCGCTGGTGTCGCTGGTCTGCATTCTTGAGGCGGTAGGCGATCTGACGGCCAATTGCCTGATCTCTCAGCAGTCGATAGATGACGAGGCCTTTCGTTCGCGGCTGAAAGGCGGCATTCTTGCCGATGGCATAAGCTGCATGGTGGCGGCGATGCTGTGCGCGTTCCCCAATACCACCTTTGCGCAAAACAACGGCGTGATTCAGATGACTGGCGTCGCCAGCCGCTACGTTGGCCGCTACATCGGGGTGATTTTGATTCTGCTGGGCCTGTTTCCGCCGTTCGGCGAGATACTGCGCCAGATCCCGGCGCCGGTGCTGGGCGGCGCGACGATGGTGATGTTTGGCTGCGTTGTGGCGGCGGGGATCCGCATTATCACCCAGAAACCGCTAACCCGTCGCGATATGCTGATCGTTGGCCTGGCCTTCGGTTTTGGTCTCGGCATTGAAGCGGTTCCGGCGTTTCTGACCCACTTCCCGCCGATCGTGGGTAACCTGTTCGGTTCCGCGGCGACCAGCGGCGGGCTGGTGGCGATTGTCCTGAATCTGATTATTCCGGAAGAGAAACCGGCCGCGGCGGCGGCCACAAGGAGCACCGATGATCGCGCTGAATCACTTTAATCAGCTGAGCGGCGAACATGCCGTCGCCGTGCTGGAACCCTGCGTGGCCATCTCCGGCTGGGCGGCGGCGCTGGCCGCCGGCCGGCCCTGGCGCAGCCGCGCTGATTTACTCAGCGCCGCCCGGCGGCTGATGGCGGCGTGGGGCGAAGCGGAGCTGACCGAGGCGCTAAGCGCCCATCCGCGTATCGGCGAAAAGCCCGCCGGGTCTCAGGCGCACGCGGCGCTCTCGCGTCAGGAACAGGGAAGCGTTGATGACCGCGATGCTGCGCTGGCGCAGGCGCTGAAAGAGGGCAACGCCCGCTACGAAGCGCGATTTGGCCGGGTCTTTTTGATTCGCGCGAAAGGGCGCAGCGGGGATGAAATCCTGGCGGCGCTGTCGCGTCGCCTGCAAAACAGCGAGCGCGCAGAAGTCGAGGACGCGTTAGCGCAGCTGCGCGAAATCACCCTATTAAGACTGGAAGGAGCGATTGGCGAATGAGTACCTTAAGCACCCATATTCTGGATATTTCCACCGGCCGACCGGCGCAGGGCGTAAAGATTGCGCTGGAGCGCGAAGGCGCGCTGGTTGCCCGCGGCGTCACCGATGATAACGGTCGCATTGGCGAACTCGGCGCCGGGACGCTGGCGCCGGGGCGTTACCGGTTGTGCGCGGAAATCGGCGAGTGGTTTGCCGCCAGCGGGCGCGAGACGCTCTACCTGAGCGCGCAGATTGATTTCGTCATCCGCGAAGCGGCTGGCGAGCACTATCATTTACCGTTTTTAATTGCCCCCGGCGGCTGGTCCACCTATCGCGGCAGCTAAATTTCCCCGGAGGCGGCGCTGCGCGCCTGTCCGGGCTACGAGTTCGGCACTGTCTGTGGTCTGGTAGCCCGGACAGGCACAACGTGCCGCCTCCGGGAAAGGGACTACTGCGCAGCCGCATCCCCCCACACGCGCTCGCCGTTTACCCACGTCTCGCTGATATTACGTTCATCGCCCAGGGTCATCAGCACGAACAGCTGTTCATAGATATCTTTGCAGCGCCCGCTGCGCAACCTTTGCAGCGGCGTGACCGCCGGGTCGATAACCACAAAATCGGCCTCTTTGCCGGGCTGGAAATTGCCAATCTTCTCGTCAAGGCGCAGTGCGCGCGCGCCGCCAAGGGTCGCATGGTAGAAGGCTTCGCTGGCGCGCAGGCGATAGCTTTGCAGCTGGCTGACCTTATACGCCTCGCCGAGGGTGCGCAGCATACTGAACGTGGTGCCCGCGCCAACATCGCTACCGATGCCCATGCGCACTTTGTTCTGCCAGCAGGCCGGTAAACGAAACAGCCCGCTGCCGAGAAACAGGTTTGACGTCGGGCAGAAGGCCAGCGCTGAGCCGGTCTCGTGCAGGCACTGCCACTCGGCGTCCGCCAGGTGAATGCCGTGGGCAAACACGCTACGCTCGCCGGTCAGCCGATAGTGATGGTAGACGTCAAGATAGTGCTCATGCTCCGGCCACAGGCTTTTTACCCACGCCACTTCGTTGAGGTTTTCGCTCAGATGGGTGTGCAGCCAGGTATCGGGAAACTCTTCCCGCAGCTGCCGCACCGCGGCCAGCAGCTCCGGCGTTGAGGTCGGCGCGAAGCGCGGCGTAATGGCATAGCCGAGGCGGCCGCGCCGGTGCCAGCGTTCAATCAGTTCGCGGGTTTGCCGGTAGCTCTGCTCCGCGCTTTCGCTAAGGTAGTCCGGCGCGTGGCGATCCATCATCACTTTGCCGGCGAGCAGGCGCATATTCAGGCGCAGCGCTTCGTTAAACAGGGCATCCACCGATTGCGGATGCAGCGTACAAAAAACCAGTGCGGTGGTGGTGCCGTGGCTCAGCAGCTGGTTGACAAAAAACTGCGCGATCTCCGCGGCGTAGTCGGCATCGGCAAACTGGCTCTCCACGGGAAAGGTATAAGTGGTGAGCCACTCCAGCAGCTGCTCGCCAAATGCGCCGATCATCTCGGTTTGCGGATAGTGGACGTGGGCATCGACAAACCCCGGCAGCAGTAGCTTACCGCGCAGGTCGCGATAGCCCTTCTGCGGGTGCAGAAAGCGTTCGCCCTCCTGCCACGGCAGCAGCGCCTGAATGCGTCCGTCGCGAAGAAACAACACGCCATCCTCCAGATAGCGCGCCTGGCGGGCGATATCGTCGGCGCTCTCGGCAACCCCGGCGATATCGAAAAATGCGCCGCGAACCGCGGCATGGTAGTCAAACATCATAGCTGCCCTGTGGGTTAGCGAAAGGATAGGTTGATTGAGCAAGATTAATGCCAGTTTGCGCAGGCGGAGAGCCGCCGCGACGTGACGCCGCGGCGGGAAAGCCGGGTTACTCTTTCTGGGCGAGGGCGCTGAAGCCGGCGGTGGCGCCGACGCGCTCGTCGCGGGCGATCCAGCGGTAGGCCGCGCCGCTCAGGAAGACGCCGATAAACCAGCTAAAGTTAGCCACTTCGTGCAGGGCCGGAATAAAGCTGATGACCAGACCAATCGCGACGGAGGGTACCAGGGCGGCGATCGCTTTCGGGTTAAAGCCGTTGCGGTACCAGTACTGGCCTTTTGGCGTGTCGTCGAACAGGTCGTTAACGGAAACCTTGCCGCGCTTAATGATGTAAAAGTCCACGATCAGGATACCGAACAGCGGGCCGATAAATGCCCCCAGCACGTCGAGGGTGTAGTGGATCAGCTCCGGCGAGTTAAACAGGTTCCACGGCGTCAGCAAAATCGATCCCACGGCGGCAATCATCCCGCCGGTGCGGAAGCTGATTTTCTGCGGCGAGCAGTTAGAGAAATCGAACGCCGGGGAGACAAAGTTGGCCACGATATTAATCCCGATGGTGGCGGTGATCATGGTCAGCAGGCCAATGGCGACCGCCAGGTCGTTACCCACGCGGCTCACGGTCTCAATCGGGTCGGTGATCATGCGGCCAAACAGCGACTGCGTGCCGGAGACAATCACCACGGTCACGATGGAGAACAGCAGGAAGTTAAACGGCAGGCCCCAGCGGTTGCCGCGGCGGATCTCACCCATGCTTTTGCCGTAGCGCGAGAAATCGCCAAAGTTGAGCAGCGGGCCGGAGAAGTAGGAGACCACCAGCGCGGTGGCGGTGATCATCTGCCAGGTCTGCTCCCCGGCGCTCAGCGATTTGCTGGCGAGGGTAAAGGAGATCCCGTCAAAACCGGTCTTGTATACAATCCATCCCGCCAGCGCCAGCATTACCACGTAGACCGCCGGGCCGGCGATATCGATAAAGCGCTTGATGGCGTTCATCCCGTGCCAGAACACCATCGCCTGCAGCAGCCACATGGTGGCGAAGCAGAGCCAGCCCAGATGCGACAGGCCAAGGAAGCTGGAAGCGGTGAGCGTCGACAGCGAGGGCCAGAACTTCAGCAGCACCAGCATCAGCGCGTTGGCGGCGAGATAGGTCTGAATGCCGTACCACGCGAAGGCGATAAGCCCGCGGATCACCGCCGGAATATTGGCCCCAAAGACGCCAAACGCCTGACGGCAAATGACCGCGTAGGGCACCCCCGCCATCTGGCTGGGCTTCGCCACCAGGTTAGCGCACAGCTGAACGATGCAAATCCCCACCAGCAGGCACAGCAGCACCTGCCAGCTCGCAAGACCAAGGGTAAAGAAGCTCGCCGCCACCACGTAGCCTCCCATGCTATGCACGTCCGACATCCAGAAAGAAAAGATGTTGTACCAGCTCCAGTTCTGGTCGCGCGTCGGCGCCAGATCCTCATTGCAAAGCCGTGGGCTGTATCCAGCGTGGGGATCAGCGGCCTTAACCTGATGCGTATTTTGTTGATTTGGCATGAAACCTGCTCCTGTAAATGAACACCCGTTTAAATGGATTGCCGAGGCTGTTGCAGGAATCAGGCCAAAACAGTTAATTTTGTATGCAAGAATTAAATTTTATGTATACGATCCGATATCAAAAAGTAAAAACCGGAGTGGTGAATGAGCAACCAATATCGTCTGCAGGCCGCGCCAGAGCTGCAGGATAAAGACGAATCCATCTATCAGGCGCTGATGACCGCGATCGTCGAGCATCAGCTGCCGCCGGGGAGCAAACTGCCGGAGGAGGCGCTGGCGGAGGTGTTTGGCGTAAGCCGCACCGGGATCAGAAAAGTGCTGCAACGACTCGCGACTGTGCAAATGGTCGCCCTGACGCCCAAACGTGGTGCACAGGTCGCCAGCCCAACGGTCGAAGAGGCGCAGGCGATCTTCCGTACCCGCGCGCTGCTGGAGGTGGCCAACCTGCCGGATGTGCTGACCCGCTGCCAGCCGCCGCACCTGGCGGCGCTGGAGGCCATTATCCGTCAGGAGCAGCAGGCGCATGAACGCTATGACGGCCCGGCGGCGATCCGCTATTCGGCCGAGTTTCATATCCAGCTGCAGGCGATCTCCGGCAATCAGGTGCTCACCGAGATGGTGACCCGCCTGAGCCAGCGTTCATCCTTGGTTATCGCGGCGTGGGGATCGCCGTGGCGTCAGGGCTGCCGCTGCGACGATCACGAACAGCTTGTCCAGCTGCTGCGCGACAAGGCGCTCCAGCCCCTGAGCGACGCCTTAAGCCACCATTTTGAACATATTGTCGCCAGCCTCTGTTTTGAGCGCTCTGGCGTGACTCTGCCCGATTTTGCCCGGCTGTTTGCCGGCTATAAGGAGCCGTAATGGCCGCTGTTTGTATACAAGTCATCAACCCCAACACCAGCCTGGCTATGACGGAAACCATCGGCGCCGCCGCGCGGGCGGCTGCCGCGCCGGGAACCGAGATTCTGGCGGTCTGCCCCCGCGAGGGCGTGCCGTCGATAGAGGGCCACTTTGATGAAGCCATCGCCGCCGTGGGCGTGCTGGAGCAGATCAAAGCCGGTCGTCAACAGGGGGTAGACGGGCACGTGATCGCCTGTTTTGGCGACCCCGGGCTGCTGGCGGCGCGCGAGCTGGCGCAGGGGCCGGTGGTGGGGATTGCCGAAGCGGCGATGCATATGGCGACGCTGGTGGCCACCCGTTTTTCCATCGTGACCACGCTGCCGCGCACCCTGATCATCGCCCGTCATCTGCTGCACCAGTATGGTTTTCATGACCACTGCGCCGCCCTGCACGCCATTGATTTACCGGTGCTGGCGCTGGAGGACGGCAGCGGTCTGGCGCAGGAGAAAGTACGAGCGCGCTGTATCCAGTCGCTAAAAGAGGACGGCTGCGGGGCTATCGTGCTGGGCTGCGGCGGGATGGCGACGCTGGCCCAGGAGCTGACCCGCGAGCTGCGCGTGCCGGTGATCGATGGCGTCAGCGCGGCGGTCAAAATGGTTGAGTCGCTGGTGGCGTTAGGCCTGTCGACCAGCAAGCAGGGCGATTTAGGGTTTCCGGAAGCCAAGGCGTTGAGCGGCAAATTTCAGGCATTAAATCCCTTTTAATATGAAGAGGTAGCAGATGGCATTTTTGGCAGACGATTACCCGCGCGACCTGCGCGGCTACGGTGGACAGCCGCC
The DNA here is from genome assembly GCF_040062275.1 of Klebsiella sp. GW_Kp182. NCBI lineage: Bacteria > Pseudomonadati > Pseudomonadota > Gammaproteobacteria > Enterobacterales > Enterobacteriaceae > Klebsiella > Klebsiella sp. GW_Kp182. Next base: position 8,481 of record NZ_JBEAFQ010000049.1, read on the forward strand.
GCACGCGCGGTGGCCGAACAATGCGCGCATCGCCGTGCAGTTTGTTCTGAACTACGAAGAGGGCTCGGAAAACCACGTGCTGCACGGCGATGCCGGTTCTGAGCAGTTTCTGTCCGATATTATCGGCGCCGCCAGCTATCCTGACCGGCATATGTCGATGGATTCGCTGTATGAGTACGGCAGCCGCGCCGGTTTCTGGCGCATCCATAATGAGTTCAGCCAGCGGGGACTGCCGCTGACCGTGTTTGGCGTCGCCATGGCGCTGGCGCGTCATCCCGAGGTGGTCGAGGCGATTAAGTCGGCGAACTATGACGTGGTCAGCCACGGCTGGCGCTGGATCCACTACCAGAATATGCCTATCGAGCAGGAGCGGGAGCATCTTCATAAAGCCGTGCAGGTGTTAACCGATCTGTTTGGCAAACCGCCCACCGGCTGGTATACCGGGCGCGATAGTCCCCATACCCGCCAGTTGGTGGTGGAGCACGGCGGTTTTGATTACGACAGCGACTATTATGGCGACGATCTGCCGTTCTGGAGCGAGGTGGCCTGCGGCGACGGGACGCGTAAGCCGCACCTGATCGTACCTTATACCCTCGACGCCAACGATATGCGCTTTGCCACCGCCCAGGGGTTCAATACCGCCGAGCAGTTTTACACCTATTTGAAAGACAGCTTCGATGTGCTGTACGCCGAGGGGGCCTGCGCGCCGAAGATGATGTCCATCGGGATGCACTGCCGCCTGCTGGGGCGCCCGGGCCGCTTCCGCGCGCTGCAGCGTTTCCTTGATTATGTGCAGCAGCACGACCAGGTTTGGGTCTGCACTCGTCAGCAGATTGCCGACCACTGGCGCGACGTTCATCCGTTCCGGGGGTAAAGGCGTTCCCCGGGTCGCGCCGCAAGCGGCTTACCCGGGCTACAGCTCTGCAAACGGCCGCAATCCGGTAGGACCCGTAGCCCGGGTAAGCGCAGCGCAACCCGGGGGATACCGGGAAAGGCGCGGGGCTTAACTCATCAAACTCACCTGGGCGGCGACGATGCGCCAGCCGCAGGGGAAGCGCACCCAGGTTTGCTGCTGTCGGCCAATGCGTTCGCTGCCTTCGCGGGTGAATTCGGTGCTGCACACCGCGTAATCCTCGCCGAAGGTGGTGATGGTGGTGTGCCGCAGCGCGCGCTGCAGGCCGGCGGCCGGGCGGGCGGCGCGAAAGGCGCGGATTTCGTCGATACCGTAGAGATTTTCCCCGGCCCCCAGCCGCACCGTGCGCTTATCGTGCCAGAACAGCTCATCCAGCACCGCGATATCGTTGCTCACCAGCGCTTCCTCATAGCGGTAAAACGCCGCCGTCACCTCCGCGAGAACCAACGGGCGATTAATCTGCTCTTGCGTCATCATGCTGCTATCTCCACCGGGCGGGCGTCGGTAATGCCCATCTCTTCCAGCGCCCGCGCCGCGCGCAGACAGGCTTGTTCATTAAAAGGCGCGGCAATCAGCTGCAGGCCAATCGGCTGACCGTTCGCCGTACGCAGCGGCACGGTGACCACCGGCAGGCCAAGGAAGGAGATGGGCTGGGTCAGCATCCCCATGCTGGCGCGAATCGGCAGCGGCTGGCCGTTAATCTCCATGGTCTGCGCGCCGATGAGCGTCGCGCTGCACGGCGTGGCCGGGGCGATCAGCACATCCGCATGGGCGAACAGGGCTTTAAACGCCTGCTGCGCGTGGCGGCGGAAGCGCTGGGCCTGAAGATACCAGGCCGACGGGATCATCGCGCCCGCCAGCAGGCGCTCGCGGGAGTTCGGCTCAAAACGTTCGGGCTGGCTACGCAGCGCGGGCAGGTACTGATTTCCGCCCTCGGCGGCGCTGATAATAAACGCCGCCGAGCGGGCCAGCTCCGCCTCCGGGAAAATCACAGCCTCATGCGCCGCCAGCGCCCCGGCGACGCGAGCGACGGCCGCACGGGCGTCGTTATCGCACCATGTCGTAAAATAACCGACGAGCGTGGCACAGCGCAGGCCTTCGAGACCGCGCGACAGCAGATTAGCCGTGCGCTCGCTGGCCTTGTCGGCCTGAAAACCATCGCCCGGATCGCGACCCTGCAGCGCATCGTAGACCGCCGAAAGGTCGCTGACGCAGCGGGCAAACGGACCGATATGGTCGAGGCTGGCGACGAAAGGATGGCTGCCGGAGCGCGACAAACGGCCAAAGGTCGGCTTGAGGCCGAAGATCCCGCACAGCGAGGCCGGGACGCGAATGGAGCCGTTGGTATCGCTGCCCAGCGAGAAATTCACCAGCCCGGCGGCCACCGCCGCCGCCGACCCGCCCGAGGAGCCGCCTGCGATCCGCGAAAGATCGTGCGGGTTACGCGTCGCCCCGTAGTGGCTGTTCTCGGTGGTAAAACCGTAGGCGTAGGCATCCATATTCAGCATCCCGGAGAGCAGAGCGCCCGCGCTATGCAGCTGGCGCACCGCCCAGCTGTCGGCGGCGGCGGCGGGGCGATCGCTCAGCAGCTGCGCCCCGGCAAGGGTGGTATGGCCGGCGACATCGAACAGATTTTTCACCGCGTAGGGAACGCCTGCCAGCGCGGGCAGGGGCTTTTTTTCCCGCCGCAGGGTATCGATATTCTCCGCCTCAGCGAGCATGCGCTTTTCGCTGACGTGGGTCCAGGCGTTGATCTGCGGGTTAACGCGGGCGATGTTCTCCAGGGTGTGGCGGGCGATCTCTTTGGCGCTGAGCTCGCCGGCGGCCAGCGCGCGCTGGATTTCGTGAATCGTCATTTCAGGTAGCTTCATGCTTTATAGACTCCGGCGATTTCGACGCGATCGTCGAGGGGAAAGGCCAGCAGCGGCCCGGCCATGGCGGCAATGCGGCTAAACTGCATCCTGAGCTCTGCGCGCCGCGCATCGTCCAGCTCCAGCGCCAGCAGCTGTTCCATTTGTGTGAGGTAAGCGTCCCATTCATTGTGCGGTGTGTTCATCATCAGCTCCTAATAACCGGCGGCGGAGCCGTTGCTGCGCGGATCGCTGGCCCCCTCAAACAGGCCGTTGGGATGGCGTACAATCGCCCCGGCGTGGCCCATGGCTTCGCTAAAATCGGCCAGCACGTCAACGTCGTGCCCCAGCTGACGCAGGCGGGCAACGCTTTCGGCGCTGAAGCGGCCCTCCAGCTTGAGCGAGTCGGAAGTCTGCCCCCAGGTACGCCCCAGCAGCCAGCGCGGCCGGGTGATGCTCTCCTGTAGCGGCACGTTTTGCATGACGTAGCGGGTGAAAATAGCGGCCTGAGTTTGCGGCTGGCCGTCGCCGCCCATGGATCCGTACACCATCACCCGGCCATCGTTCAGCCTTGCGGCGGCGGGGTTGAGGGTGTGAAACGGCTGCTTGCCGGGCGCCAGCGCCAGCAGGTGGCGCGGGTCGAGGCTGAACGATGCCCCGCGGTTCTGCCAGACAATGCCGCTTTCCGGCAGCACCACGCCGCTGCCGAACTCGTGGTACAGGCTTTGGATAAAGGAGACCGCCAGCCCGCTTTTATCGATAACCCCCATCCATACGGTGTCGCCCGGGCCTTTGCCCGCGCCCCACGGGGCCGCCCGCTGGTCGTCGATATTCTCCGCCAGCGGCTGCAGCGCCGCCGGCGCCAGCAGGCTCTGGATATCGACATCAAGGTGGCGGGGATCGGTGATATGCGCGTCGCGCAGGCCGAAGGCCAGCTTGGTCGCCTCCACAATTCGGTGGACGGTCATCGCATCGTCGGCATCGGCCATCGCCAGCCTGTCGGTGATGCCGAGGATCGCCAGCGAAACCAGCCCCTGGGTCGGCGGCGCGAGGTTCCACAATTCGCCGTGCCGGTGCGCCAGCCTGAGCGGCTGGGGGCGGCGAGCGCGATGCTGCCGCAGGTCTTTCAGGGTGACGGGCAGCCCGTACTTTTCCATACCGCGGGCCAGCTGCTCCGCCAGCGGGCCGCGATAGAAGCTGTCTAAACCGTCTTCGGTTAATCGGCGCAGGGTGTTCGCCAGCGCCGGCTGCAAAAAGCGGCTCCCGGCCTTCGGCGGCTGGCCGTCCACCAGAAAGGTTTCGGCGAAGCCGGGCTGGTCGCGCAGTTCGCTGAATTTATCGGCGGTCGCGCTGGCCTGCGAGGCGGTCACCGGGATACCGCCGGCGGCGTAGCCGATGGCATCTTCCAGCAGACGCGTCAGCGGTAGCGATTTCCCGGTTAACTCCCGCGACACCTTCAGTGCTTCGTCCCAGCCGCTGACGGTGCCCGCCACGGTCAGGGCCGCCTGCGGTCCGCGGTGGGGGATCTGCGCGAGGCCGGCGTAGGCCTGCGGCGTCGCCAGCGACCCCGCCGCGCCGCTGGCGTCAATGGCGATGGGATCGCCCTCGGGGGGCACGATAAGCCAGAAGCCATCGCCGCCGAGGCCGTTCATATGCGGGTAAACCACGGCGATGGCCGCAGCGGCGGCGACCATCGCTTCTATAGCGCTTCCGCCTTCGCGCAGAACCGCCAGCGCACTCTGGCTGGCCAGATGATGGGGCGCAACCGCCATCCCGCGGGCGGCAACATGACTTTGCATGGGGTGTCCTCAATTAAGCGAAATGTCCGCAGAGGGTTGCAAAAGCTGTTCCATATCTGAACGTAAAGTTTCAATCGCTGCCGACGATGCGCGTTTTTTGCCGAACTGGCATGCATTATGAAAGGCGTTAGCGGTATAGTGCGGTGAAACGAAAGTTACAGAGGTCTTATGCAACAGCTTGATGAACGACTGAAAGAGCAGTACCCGTCATTATCGCCCCAGGAGCAGCGGGTGGCGGATTTTATTTTCGATCATTTTGATGACCTGATTAGCTACAACAGCGCCGAGCTGGCGCAGCTGAGCGGCGTATCGAAAGCCACGGTCAGCCGGCTGTTCAAGCGCCTGGGCTATGAAAAATATAAAGATATGCGCGATGAGCTGCGCACCCTGCGCCAGAGCGGAATGCCGCTGACCGATAATCGCGATGCGGTGCAGGGCAACACGCTGCTGGCGCGCCACTATAAACAGGAGATGGCCAACCTGACCCAGTGGGTTAACGCCCTTGATGTCCAGCAGTTCGCCGAGGCGATTCAGGCGCTGGTGAGCGCCAGGCGTATCGTGATTATCGGCATGCGCAATGCTTATCCGGCGGCGCTGCATCTGCGCCAGCAGCTCCTGCAGGCGCGCGGGCAGGTGCTGGTGCTGCCGCAGCCGGGACAAAGCTTAAGCGAAGAGCTGGTGGACTTAACCGCCGACGATCTGGTGGTGGTAATGGCGTTCCGCCGCCGCCCGCGAATTATTCGCCCGCTGCTGCAGCAGCTGCAGAGCAGCGGCATTCCGGCGCTGCTGATGTGCGAGCCGCAGGCCCACGGCCTGTTTCCGCTGGCGCGCTGGCGGCTCTGCGCGCCGCTGGATAGCGTATCGGCCTACGACAGCTACGCCTCGGTCAATAGCCTGATCAATCTGCTGTCGAACGCCTTTCTGCACGAAATTCTCGATAAAGGCCGCCCGCGCATTCACGACATCGCCACCCTTTATCAGCAGCTGGACGAGCTGGAACAACGATAATGGGGCGCCAGCGTGGTGCTTTGCATGGTTTTGGTGCGATCAAATAATGGGGGAACGCGCGGTCGTTCCCTCTTAATTCCTCAATTTCCCTTGTTTTACGTTCGCTTAGCCAAACGGCGGGCTAACCCGATGCGCGGCGCTTTATCTGGCACATTAGTTGCAAAAGTGACTTTAAAGAATCTTTTGTTTCATGCTAACGTAACGGGTAAACATCATGAAGAAACTGTTGATCGCACTGGCCGGGGCCGCTTGTCTGTTAACCAACCTCCCGGCGGCGAAAGCTGACCAGCTCCAGGATATTGAAAAGCGCGGCACAATCCGCATTGCGGTGCCGCAGGATTTCCCGCCGTTTGGCTCGGTAGGCACCGACCTTCAGCCGCAGGGCTACGACATCGATATGGCGCGCTATCTCGCCAAAGAGATGAAGCTCAAGCTGCAGCTGGTGCCGGTGACCAGCGCCAACCGCGTGCCTTACCTGCAAACCGATAAGGTGGATCTGGTGATTTCCAGCCTCGGTAAAAACGCCGAGCGCGAAAAGGTGATCGACTTTAGCCGCGCCTATGCGCCGTTCTTCCTCGGCGTATTTGGCCCGAAAGGCGCGGAGCTGAAAGACCCGGCGGCGCTGAGCGGTAAAAGCGTGGGCGTGACCCGCGGCGCGGTGGAAGATATGGTGCTGACCAGCGTGGCGCCGAAAGAGGCGCAGATTAAGCGCTACGAAGATAACAACACAACGCTGTCGGCCTATTTATCTGGCCAGGTGCAGTATGTGGCCACCGGCAACCTGGTGGTGGCGGCCATCTCCCGGCAGAACGCTGACAAGGCCCCGGTGCCGAGCTTTATGCTGAAGGATTCGCCGTGCTTTATCGGCCTGAAAAAGAACCAACCGGCCCTGAAGGCGAAAGTGGATGCGCTGATTGAGCAGGGCGTAAAAGACGGCACCCTGAACGGTTTGTCTGAGAAGTGGCTGAAAGCGCCGCTGCCTGCCAGCCTCGGCGCATAAGGTCCGGGCATGACGGAGCAACTTCATTTTTCTGCGCTCTGGCCGCACTGGCCGGAGCTGCTGGCGGGGCTGTGGGTGACCATTCAGCTGACGGTGCTGGCGACGATAGGTGGCCTGACGATTGGCATCTTCGGCGCCGCCATCCGCAGCGGGCGTCCCACGTGGTTCAGCCGGATTTGGGGCGGGTATGTCGAACTGATTCGCAACACGCCGTTTGTGGTACAGCTGTTTTTTATCGTCTTCGGCTTACCGAATCTGGGGCTGAAGATGACGGCGGGCGAGGCCGCGCTGCTGGCGATGGTGGTCAATCTTGGGGCCTACAGTACCGAGATCGTACGCGCCGGGATTCAGGTGACGCCGAAAGGTCAGTGGGAAGCGGGGCGCGTACTGGGGCTGACCCGGACGCAGATCTTTATTCAGGTCATTCTGCCGCCCGCGCTGCAGCGCATTTATCCGGCGCTGGTGAGCCAGTGCATCATCGTCATGCTCGGTTCATCGGTGGTGTCGCAGGTCTCTTATGAAGAGCTGACCTTTGCCGCTAACCTGATTCAGTCGCGCACCTTCCTCAGTTTTGAGGTCTATCTGGTGACGACGGGGATTTATTTAGCGCTGTCGATAACGATGCGTCAGCTGCTGATGGCGGCGGGACGTAAATGGCTGGGGGTGCAGGCATGATGACCACCTTTACCGATTGGGACATTGTCCGCAATCTGCTGCTGGCCGGGCGCTGGACGGTGCTGCTGTCGCTGGTGGCGTTTCTCGGCGGCGCGCTGGTCACGCTGCCGCTCCTGCTGCTGCGCATGACCGGCGGGCGTCAGGTAAAACGCCTGATCCGCGGCTATGTCGAACTGTTTCAGGGGACGCCGCTGCTGATGCAGCTGTTTCTCGCCTTTTTCGGCGTGGCGCTGTTCGGCATCGACGTTTCGGCGTGGACCGCGGCGTCGCTGGCGCTGACGCTGTATACCAGCGCCTTTTTGCTTGATATCTGGTTTGGCAGCATCCGCGCCCTGCCAAAAGGGCAGTGGGAAGCCTCGCGCTGTCTGGGGCTGAGCTTTGGCCAGACGCTGTATCGGGTCGTCGCCCCGCAGGCGCTGCGGATCGCCATCGCCCCGACGGTGGGGTTTGCCGTGCAGGTGATCAAGGGTACCGCGCTGGCGTCGATTATCGGCTTCGTCGAGCTGACCAAAGCGGGAACGATGCTGACCAACGTGACGTATCAGCCGTTTAAAGTCTTTGCGCTGGTGGCGCTGGGCTATTTCATTCTGTGTTACCCGCTGTCCCGCTACAGCCGTCATCTGGAGAACAAATTCAATGCCTCTCATCACCATTAATCAGATGCAGAAGTACTACGGCGATAACCACGTGCTCAAGGGCGTCGATCTGGATATCGATATGGGCGAAGTGATCTCGATTATCGGCCGCAGCGGGTCGGGCAAAAGCACGCTGCTGCGCTGCATCAACGGCCTGGAAGGCTATCAGGAAGGCAGCATTAAGCTCGGCGGGATGACCATTACCGACCGCGAATCGCAGGCGCGGGAGATCAGCCGCTCTATCGGCATGGTGTTCCAGAGTTTTAACCTGTTTCCGCATATGACGGCGCTGGAAAACGTGATGCTGGCGCCGCGTCGGGTGCTGAAGAAGAGCGCCGCCGAGTGCCGTGAACTGGCCCAGCGGATGCTGGAAAAGGTCGGATTGGGCGACCGGCTCGATTACTACCCGTCGAGTCTCTCCGGCGGCCAGCAGCAGCGCGTGGCGATTGCCCGCGCGCTGGCGATGTCGCCAAAAGTTTTACTCTGTGACGAGATCACCTCGGCGCTGGATCCGGAGCTGGTTGGCGAAGTGCTTAAGGTGCTGGAGCAGCTGGCGGCGGAGGGCATGACGCTGATTCTCGTGACCCATGAAATGAATTTTGCCCGCGAAGTGGGCGACCGCGTCGTGTTTATGCATCAGGGACGGGTCTGGGAGCAGGGCGACAGCAAAACGCTGTTCGCCAACCCGCAGACCAGCGAACTGAAGCAGTTTATTTCCTCCGTGCGCGGCCTCAATCAATAAGGACTTAAAGATGGATATCACTCAGTTTCCGCAACTCAATCCGCCGTCGCGCCTGCTGATGGGGCCCGGCCCGATTAACGCCGACCCGCGCGTGCTGCGCGCCATGTCGAGCCAGCTGATCGGCCAGTACGACCCGGCGATGACCCACTATATGAACGAAGTGATGGCGCTGTACCGCGGCGTATTTCGTACCGAAAACCGCTGGACGATGCTGGTGGACGGAACCTCAAGGGCCGGGATTGAGGCGATCCTGGTTTCGGCTATTCGGCCGGGGGACAAGGTGCTGGTGCCGGTGTTTGGCCGCTTCGGCCATCTGCTGTGCGAAATCGCCCGCCGCTGCCGGGCGGAAGTGCACACCATTGAAGTGCCCTGGGGTGAGGTGTTTACCGCGGACCAGGTGGAGGATGCCATCAAACGTATTCGTCCGCGCCTGCTGCTGACGGTGCAGGGCGACACCTCCACCACGATGCTGCAGCCGCTGGCGGAGCTGGGGGATATCTGCCGCCGCTATGACGTACTGTTTTACACCGACGCCACCGCTTCGCTGGGCGGTAACCCGCTGGAAACCGACGCCTGGGGGCTGGATGCGGTCTCGGCTGGGATGCAAAAATGCCTCGGCGGTCCGTCCGGCACCTCGCCGATTACCCTCAGCGCGCGCATGGAAGAGGCGATTCGCCGCCGCAAATGCGTGGAAGAGGGGATTCGCACCGATGCCCACCGCGACGGCGACGAGGAGATGATCTACTCCAACTATTTCGATCTCGGCATGGTGATGGACTACTGGGGGCCGGAGCGCCTTAACCATCATACCGAGGCCACTACCGCGCTGTTCGGCGCCCGCGAATGCGCACGGCTGATCCTCCAGGAGGGGCTGGATAACGGCATTGCCCGCCATAAGCTGCACGGCGACGCGCTGGTCAAAGGCATTCAGGCGATGGGGCTGGAGACCTTCGGCGACCTGAAACATAAGATGAACAACGTGCTTGGCGTCGTTATCCCGCAGGGTATCAACGGCGACCAGGCGCGCAAGCTGATGCTGGAAGATTTCGGTATTGAAATCGGTACCTCGTTCGGCCCGCTGCACGGCAAAGTGTGGCGGATCGGCACCATGGGGTACAACGCGCGTAAAGACTGCGTGATGACCACGCTCAGCGCGCTGGAGTCGGTGCTGAACTATCTCAAATTCTCCACCACTCAGGGCGCGGCGATGCAGGCCGCGTGGGATCACTATCGCAGCGAGAGCGCCCAATGAGTCCAGCACAACGCCAGCAGGCGGAAATGCAGCAGGTCGCGGCGCGGGTGATGGCCCGCGCCGATGAGCTGGCCGCGATCAGCGAAACGCCGGATGCCCTGACCCGGGTTTATCTCTCCCCACAGCATCTCGAGGCCAACCAGCGGGCGGCGCGGTGGATGACCCAGGCCGGAATGACCGTCTGGCAGGACAGCGTCGGCAATATTTGCGGCCGCTACGAGGGAGAGCAGGAGGGGGCGCCCGCCATCCTGCTGGGGTCGCACCTTGATACGGTGCGCAACGCCGGGCGCTACGACGGGATGCTCGGCGTCCTGGCGGCGATCGAAGTGGTGCACGGTCTGCATCAACAGGGGCGGAGGCTGAAACAGGCCATTGAGATTGTCGGCTTTTGCGATGAAGAGGGGACGCGCTTCGGTATTACGCTGCTCGGCAGCCGCGGGATAACCGGTACCTGGCCCGAGAGCTGGCTGGCGCAGACCGATGCCGACGGCGTCAGCGTGGCGCAGGCGATGGTGCTGGCGGGGCTGGATCCGGCGCGCATTCATCTTGCCGCCCGCCGCCCGGAGGAGATTGCCGCCTACCTGGAACTGCATATCGAGCAGGGGCCGTGCCTCGAGCAGGAAGGGCTGGCGCTGGGGGTGGTCGAGGCGATCAACGGCGCGCGTCGCCTGAACTGCCGCTTTACCGGCGAGGCGGGACACGCCGGGACCGTGCCGATGAGTCATCGGAAAGATGCGCTGGCCGCCGCCGCCGAGTGGATGGTGCGGGTAGAGACCCTGACCCGCGAGCAGGGCGGAAACCGGGTCGCCACGGTGGGTACGCTGCGCTGCGCGCCCGGCGCGGTTAACGTGATACCCGGCGACGTTACGCTGACCCTGGATATTCGCGGGCCGCACGACCAGCCGCTGGATGCGCTGCTGGATACGCTGCTGAAGGAGGCGCAGGCCATTGCTTCTCGTCGCCAGCTGCGGTTCAGTGCCGAAGAGTTTTACCGTATTGCCGCCACCGCCTGCGATAGCGGATTGCAGCAGGTATTGAGCGAGGCGGTGCAGGCGGTGCAGGGGCGTTCGTTGACGCTGCCGAGCGGCGCCGGGCATGATGCCATCGCCATTGCCGAACGCTGGCCGTCAGCGATGCTATTTGTGCGCTGCAAAGGCGGCATCAGTCATCATCCCGCCGAGTCGGTCACCGCCGACGATGTGGCGCTGGCGATAGCGGCCTATTCGCGCGCGGTGTCGGCGTTGGATGCCGGGAAGTAGCGGCTATCGTTTCGCTTCTGGTAAACCGGGCATAGCGCAACCCCCACCACGGTGGGGGCCTGTTTTATCTTTTGCCGTTCGGTTTAAGCTGTTCGCCGGGTCTGAGCCTGAACAGCTCGTCATCTCGCGTGGAGTAGCGAACCGTCCCGTCAGCCAGCCGATAAGCACCCTCGGTGAATCCCGCGCCGTTCAGGAACGGCGCCACCGCGTCCGGCGTGTTGCGGAAGGCGGCTTCCAGGGCGAGAAGCGCATAGGGGGCAATACTATCGATACTGGCATATTCGGCCTCAGGGTCATCGACAAAAAAGCCGTTGAGGCGCTGCTTGTTGATGATGTTCGCGCCGATGCGATCCGCCAGCGTCAAATAGTCCTGCTGCCCGGTGGCCTGCCACAGGTCGATAAGCGCGAAAATCGCATACGGCTGATGGTTCTCCGTTTGGTTATTCAGCCTGCGGTTTGCGCCGCCGGGTTCACCGATATCGCCTAAACCCTGGCCTTTCGCGATGCCGCGGGCGACTTTCCAGATGGCACGATCCGGTTCAAGCGTCCAGGCGCGGGCGTAGGAGAGAAGAAATTCATTTCCCGCCGGATAGGCTTTGAGCACCGTGCCTTTTTTCCCATAATAGCCATCGCGTTTTAACGCATAGCCGGAGAGATCCGTGCCGTTGGCCAGCATCGGGCGGAAGGTATTGTTCTGCTCATCGTAAGCGTAGGTCGCGAAGGCTTTGAGGCCATCAAGGGTCCATTTTTTGAGATCGTCACCGTCTTTGCCGAGCGATTTTGCCAGGGCAAGCTGCATCAGCGCATTTTCTGAGTAGAGCGTGCTGGTCCGGCCCTTCAGCAGCATATTGCCCTCCAGCGCGTCCGGGCCCAGTTCGGGGCCAAACTGACGCTGCGCGCGGTCGCCGTATTTCGAATGCGTGTCGCTGTCATCGGTGGTGTCGGCGCGTTTTAGCGGTTGGGTAAACTGGTAGACGCCAAGTCCGGTCTTCTTATCTCGCGGCAGAACGTACTGTTCGGCCAGACGCTTCGCCCACGTCAGCGCGCCAGCGTCACCATCGTATTGATAGAGCAGCGATGCGGAGTAGATAAGGTCGTTGCCGGCATTGAGAAAGCTCAGGCCTTTGGTGGCGAAAAAGGGCGGCTGTTGGACAAAATCACTTTGCCAGAGCGCGCCCATCGCTTTGCCGTACTCCCCGTGACGGCTGGTTTCCAGCGTTTTCCAGTCGTAAACATGAGCGTTCCAGAAAGCCTTGATAAAGCGCGCGGTAGCCTTGTCATCGACGGCAAACATCATGTCGTAATAGGGATACGCGTTCTTGAGTTCATGGACCATCTCCTTTTCGCTCGGGCCTTGAGGCTGCAGCGTTTTCAAATCAACAAAGCGATGGCCTCCCCACAGCAGTAGCCCGCTGGCGTCCTGATAGTGGTCAAAGTAGTAGCGAATATTCTCCGCGACCCGCTGCTTATATTTTGCTTCGCCGGTCAGGTTGCTTAACCCTACCAGCACCCGCATCAAATTTTGCTGGGCCGAGAAGTTCGACAGCACGGTCACTTTACCGTCCGGAAAGACCCATTCCATTTGCTTGCCGGTGCGAGGATCCACGCCATTGGCCAGCAGAGGAGAGTGATGGCCGTACCGATCTCCCGCTTTATCCAGCACGACGTCAGCGAACTGCTTTACGCTGCTCAGGCGCGCGTTCTCCTGGGCGCCAGCACTCAGTGAGAAGAGACTCAGAGCGCCCAATGCCAGGGTGATTTTTGCAATCTTCATTATTATCCTCTTAATGAAAATAAGGGTTTAATAAAACCCTTATTTATTATCTGGCTGACAGGAAGTTATCAGAAGGAGTATTTCACACCAACGCGATAACGCGTTTGGCGTTCATCGGTGGCTTTACTGCCGGAAACGTTGCCGATGGCCATATAAGGAGACCAGTTTTTATCAAATTTATAGGTTAGCTTAAAATCATGGGTCCAGTCGTAGCTTTCGTTATCCGCTAAAATAACCCCGGCGGAGTTGGCTTTTTTATAGTCCAATTCATAATCGAGCTGATAATCTTTGAGGAATTTCCAGGAAATAACGCTGGTCAGATTATAGCCGTTCTCCGAGGTGTCTTTAGACGTGCCGATATTGCCTGAATTGCGCTTGTAGTAAGGGCGGTAGCGCAATGAGGCACTGACATCGTCGGTCAGATTCGCTTTACCGCGCAGGTAGGGACGATAGTTGTTTGAGGACGAACTGGTATCCAGAGAGAAGCCGGGCTCAATCTGGAAGGTTTTATTTATTTTATGCACATAGCTCGCCACCACTTCGGTGCCGTTACTCACGGTTTCATCATAGGCTTTATTTTTATCCTGCGAACCTTTCCATTTCCCTTCCAGCGACAAGCCAAAGCCATTGGCAAAACGGTGAGACATCAGCAGTCTGTCTTTATGATTATTGCCGGCTTTGTCATTCGTTTCATGACGATAATCAAATGTCACCGCATGGGCAGCAATACTGATAAAAGGGATCGTGACTAATAATAAAGAACGAAACATAGGGTGCCTCTACTTTTTTTATTTTCCAAAGGTACAAGAAATTACCTGCCGTAAAGCAGGCAGAACGATACAAATGAAATTATTAGATGGTAGTGTGGTGCCGGGTGCCTCCCGGTGAATCAGGCGCTGACTTCCTGATTCGTCTATAAAAACGAAACGTCGATGAGGGTATTCCTCAATTCAGCATGACCCCGCCGCTTAGGGGGATTCACCACACATTATTCTTTATTCCCTGATGATGACAAATTCGCACTGCTTGTGATTTTATTGAAAATAACTTTTACACAAAATGAAATGATGTTTTGAGATCGAGATCTGAATATTAAAAATAGAGGGTAAATATTTTTTATGTCATTTATAAAGATAATCCTAATAATTTATTATTCTTTTAAATCAATAGATTGAGTGGTTTCTTTGGGTTTGTTTTGCGTTTTTATTTGCGAATATAAGGATTTTTTGTGAATTGACGGTAATCTTATTCCTATATTTTTAAGCGCTCAATTTGTTAAAACTTAAAAATACTTCGATGGTTTCAATGGTTAAACCGAAGCCAGTACTGCCAATCCCTTTAAGCTAAACGAAAGCTAAACGGAAAAGAGGGCGGTATTGATCTGCCAGACTGACGACATAACACTCTCAGAAAAGCGTCCATATGGAAGGATAATAAAAGACGGTAACCTCGGGACTTCAAGATGACTATTCATGGAAAGGATCGTGTATTTATTTCTGGCGTAGAGAATATAGTGCAGGAGCTGAGCGATGGCGCGGATGCGGGGTTAAGCAACTGCGTGTATGTCACCTGCGGGATGGATATCCAGGAGATATATACTTTGTTCTTTCGCCATCCGCCGGAGCACTACGCCATCTTCATCACCTCTGAGCGCCATTTTGAGACCATCAACCGGCTGTTTCCGGGCCTGTTAAAGCTCTGTTTGTCAGAGAGGTTGACGGTCGAAGAGCTGCGTCAGGCGTTAAAAGTGATGGGCCTGTTATCGGCTCAGAACCAGAGCGTTGCTTATCTGCCCGATACGTTTAATTTTACCCATGCCGAGCAACAGATCATGAGGCTCAGTTTACGCGGCCATTCTCTGGATGATATTGCCCGTATCCGCGGGGTCAGCCCGTCCACGGTCAGCGTCCAGCGTACCCGGCTGATGAAGCGCATGGGAACCAAAAGCCTGCAGGAGCTCTGCTCCCTCTATGCGGCTATGCGTACCAGCGCTTTCTGAATAAACGCAGGGCTGGAATCTGGCGAAATTTGAGATATTATTCTGAGCCATTGTACTAGTTTAAAGGTTCAAAGTGATGACGTTTTCCACCCTTGCCGATGTCAGAAGCCAGATCGATTCGATTGATAGCGAACTGGTTAGCCTGATTGCTCAACGTGCTGAGTGCGTTAAAGCCGCTGCCGCATTCAAAACTGACCACTCCGCCGTTCGTGCTCCCGCGCGCGTGCAGCAGGTTATTGATCGGGTTCGCGAAAAGGCGGCTGCCGCAGGGTTACCCGAAGTGATTATTGAGAAAGTGTATCGGTCCATGATAGATGCATTCATTGAATATGAGCTTGAGAAACATAATCAGCTACAGCGGCAAAAAAGTAACGGTGTGTTGGGTGAGTGACCCACACGATATTCTCCTGGCGTGAAGGGTCAGTTAGCCTCATTCTGACCCCCGACGGGCTGCTAAGCTATTATCCCCACGCTCTGATAGCCAGTGCCGCGATATAGAGCCCGAATCCCCAGGCCAGATGTGTGAGCACGCTTAGCAAGCGAGCCAGCCACGGGCGAGGTGTTTGCGACGCCGCAATGCCGAAGCCCAATGCGGGCTGAAGAATTATGAACGGCGCAAATAACGTTAACCCGCCTGCCAGCAGGCCTCCCGTAAGCGAGGGGGCATCCAGCCAGACGGCGCCGTACAGTACCAGAGGGACAAAAGCAAAAACGATCCCGGTCAGGTAGTGAAATACCCAGCCGGTAAGCCTCTCCCCAGCGATTTCCGGCGTTGAGACGATGGTGCGATGGCAAAGCTTTCCTCTGGATAGCCATAATATCCAGCGACCGACCAGGGCATAGTTCAGCGGCGGTATCTTGAGGAGGTCTTTTTGACACCATGACCACAAATCCATAATCAGCGTCGCGCCAATACCCGTTATGACAGTTTTAACAACAATAATCGTATCCAGGGTGTACTCCTTTTCCAATCAATGACAGGCTGGTAGCCAGTGTGCAACTTAAAGCGAGGTTTAAGTCAACGATGAAAGCGCTGGATATCCGACAAATTGCCGACCTCTCAGGCGTTACCCCCTCAGCCTTGCGGTATTACGAAAAAAAGGGGTTAATTCAGCCTGTTGGCCGTAATGGTTTACGAAGGCAGTATCATGAAAATGTGCTCAATAAGCTGCAGCTCATTGTGCTGGGGCAGGCGGCAGGGTTCTCTCTGGATGAACTTGCCGCGATGTTTGGTACCGCATCAGCGTTAGCGATAGACCGGGCGCAGCTACACCAGCGCGCACAAGAGATTGACGCCACCATTCGCAGGCTGCGGCTGTTAAGCCGCGGGCTGAAGCACGCTGCGCGCTGCACGCAGCCGGAGCATAGGCATTGTGAAGAGTTTAAAAGGATTGTCGCGAGAGGGCTGAGGCTGGTCAGCTAACGAGAATGAGCGAGCCTACGGTTTTTCGCGACGCAGGCCGGAAACGCCGGGAGGCCCGGAGACGGCACATCCCGGTCCGGGCTCCCCGGCCCGCGTTATCCCGAAAGCGATGCCGCGGTGGGATTCAGCGCGCGGTAAGTTTGACCCTGTGGTATCAGACTGGCCGCAAAAAGAATGTTGTGGGTGTTTTGCCATTTCCACTGGCTAGTCGTTGATGAGGGACTGGTTTTTGATTATCGGCAATGAGCATTATGTCGTTACCTTCGCATTCCAGAACCAGATAAATATGATCGTAACCGTGGTGCGCCGCGGGACCGCAGGTGGAGCCGACATCGCCGGGCCGTTGTTCACCCACAGAAATGACTTCCCATTGTCGTTTATCACGAAGATAGTTGCCCAACGCTAATGCCTGCGTAATATCGGGAACGGCAATCCCTCCGGCCTGTAACAGGTTGGCCAGGTTCAGGGCGCAACCATCATGCGGCCACTGCTCATGGGCTAATTTGAAAAGCTCAATCGCAGCGACGGCCTGAACGTTTTCATAACGAACCGGCGTTTTGGCAATATTGACTACGTTGCGCATTTTTTCTTTGTCGCTCAGCGGCGCGATGCTATCGGCAAACATCACAGGAGGCGTATGTAGCGTAACAAATGTCTGGAATTCCTCCACGGCATCACGTCGCACGTGAGAAATAACCATCGCGGGGTTTACGATGGTACCGCACCAGCTGGTGCTGAAACGCAACAATCGGGCACAATACTCTATCGCCAGCGGGTGGTCTGTTTTCATTTTTGTAATGAAATTTTCAGCTGTATCAATGTCATGCTGTTTGGCAAAATTACGGAGTTCCGCCTTTCCATTGCCGATACTGTCAAATGACACCTGAAACGCCCCGGTTTCTTCGCTTTCGATATGAGCCTGTGAACGAGCGTTTTTGGAATCAACGCCGGCATCCCAGCGCCAGTCTGATTCAAACCCCGCCTGAACGCGAAGCACTTCACACATGACGGCTTTACGGTGTAAAAGGCTGGTGTAGGGCCCCAGAGCCCCTTTCATTACGGCATAGATATCATGAAGCTTATTTTCAGCAAAAACCTCATCAGGTAAAGCATTTAAAGTATCGACTAGCTGTTCTAAAAACGCTATCGGTGGACGACCATGCTGCGTGCTGACGGGATAGCGAGTCGCGATGAATATACGCTTGTTGCTAGTATCCATAAAACTCTCCTTCATGACGGTGACGAATATTGAGATAGTGTCTTAGGTCTATTTACTCGAGGTTAAGCCCTGAAAGAGAGAAGAAACTTTATTTACCAGGTAAGGCGCAAATAATGTCATTCCGGCTATCAGGAATTTAATGATTTCACCCAGAGCATCAGGGTTGGATATTTTTCTATTGTGGCCAAAATCAAGTAGCAATAACGAGCCGAAGCCAATATACATAAACAAAATAACCAGCATGCCGATTAGCGCAATGAGCCGGCTCGAACTGGCTTTCATCTCTTTGACCAGAAGCGGTTTGCCCGCAACGTCATAAAGCGGTTTCTTTGTCACGGTATCAGTGCCGTCCGTGGTGGTTTTAACCTCTTCGGTAGCGGATAATTCAACGTCTTCCGAAAGCGCATCGGCTAAAGACCACGCTTCAGGAAGCGACTTGCGGATGACTAAAATAGAAAGCAAGGTACCAAAAATAACGATGAAAAATACAAGGTAAATTAAATATTTGTCGATGTTATCACCGCAGGGCTGCTCAGCCTGACAGGATACATCATTAGCGTGAACTGCGGCAGAGAGAAAAAACAAAACGATTGCCGATGCTGATGTGTGTCTTTTTAGCAAAAACATAAGTATATTCCTCACCAATATAAAGTTTATTTATATGTGGCATGCGAAGATAAAGACATATACGCGGATATTTCTACTGACTACAGGATACTCGCTTATTCCCGTTTGCTATGCCGATAAGATGATTTCTTTTTTCTGACCTCCACCGCCTCTCTTTAGCGGGTTTTATGAAAAGCCACAGGCAAGCCGGGTGCTGACGTGCTCTCCGGACCGGCTGGCAGCAAGCAAAAACCACGTGGTTTAATGATACGCGGCCCCGCGTATAGGGTTCAGTATAATGGTGGTCATGGCATCCACATTCATTCAAATGAATGAGCGAGCAAAATAAATCAGCGATAAATAGCCCTGATAATGAGCAGGAGCTCGGACTGATTGCGGGTATGCGTTTTTCGGTAAAGCGCACTCAGATGGGTTCTGACGGTGGTGATGGCGACGCCCAGATGCATGGCGCATTCATCCGCAGTCATCCCTCTGAGCAGCAGCTCTGCCACCGCATTTTCGGCGGGTTTGACATTAAACAGTTCCATGAGCGCGCTGCCGCTGAGGAAGGGTTCAGGGATGATAATGCAAGCCGTACCGGGAATGCTGGGGGACGGGATGACCAGAATCGGTTTTGGATACCGTCCGGCGGTGTAGCATAATCCTGCCCGCGGACGCGCCTCCGTCCGGGTGGCCTGTTCAATGGCATGCCGCAGTTTTTTGCTGTCCGTATTCAGGCTTAGGGTGTCAGCGCCGACAGACCAGATCGCTTTGTGGTTTGCGCGCTGGTAATGTTCGGCCTGGGTGCTGGCGTAAAGCATTTTCCCGGCGCGATCCACCAGCCAGACCGGGTAGATACCGTTATCCATAACGGCACTCTGATATTTAATCGTGTCACGAAGTTGTTCAAATCTGGCATGAAGCTGGCTGGCGGAAATTAACGCCGGGATGAGACGCCGGAACAGGTCAAATTGTACAGCCAGCGGATAGCTGGCTTCATTAGCCGTCATCAGTGATAAATACGTAGAATAACCGTTGACGGTACACAATTTAACGCTGGTCAGATAATTCAAATCATTAGGATGATGAAATTCATTATAATAAGCGCTGTTAGCAATAAATTTATCCCCTAAAAACTCCCTGTCCCTGTACATCTGCCCTACAGGTAACCCCGTCAATATTTTTTCGGCAGGATCTATTGCCAGAAAGATATCCCGATAGGCCGTAAAGACTTTTTCATCAAAGAGTAATGAATCCGTCATGAGATGCGCATTACCTTTGTCATAATAAAGCAATGCCGCGTACTGATGTCCTGTCAGTAACGATAGTTTCTGCAGCGCGGGTTTCCAGAACTGGGGATCCAGCGCCGCCATCAGAATAGTCTCCAGGATTTCTATATATAAAAGCTCCGGATCAATGGCCATAACGACACCTTATATTTAGCGTTTAACCGGCAGGACACGGCTGATGAGGCGGGTACTATCAGCATAGTTGTGGCAGATAAATAATGGCAATCCCGATTCAGCCAGTTGGTATGGAAATGCAAAAACGGCGCGGAAACCCTTATTTTACGATGGGCTTCCTGCGGTTTATGAAGTTTATCCCTGACCCCGGCGTGGCTTTGATGAATATTCTCCCATCGCCTGCTGATGCAACCCTCTGCTCCCAGACTCGCGCGCTTGCGCGAACCCGCTTCGATAACAATTTCATCTCATACAGAGCATGGGATAGGTGGAAGTCCGCGCCCGTCGCCCGGCATCGCACCTTTACAGTTCGCGCAAACGCTCTGCGCTGTTATGCTAAAAACCCGGCAAGCCGCGCTGTAATGAGACCTGACCATGCCCGAACGCGAAAAAAACATCCATATTCAACCCTCTTCCTCTATCTCTCGAACGCATATTCTTCCGGCAATGCTGGCGATCGTCGTCGTATCGAGCCTGTGCGCGTTCGTCTCGCCGCCGCTGGGGCCGTGGCGCGAAATTTTGACCAATCCAGGGATGTATATCGATCTGCTGGCGCTGCTATTTCTGCTGTTTATGCTCTGGAGTTCGACCAAGGTGCGGATGAACCACGTGGCGGTTAACTGGGTACGCTACGGCCTGCTGCTGTGGATTGCCGGGGGCACTTTCGATCTGATGGACGAAATATTCCACCAGCCGCGCTGGATGGGGTACTACTGCGAAGATCTGCTGCGCCTGTCCGGCATGCTGCTGAGCGCGGTCGGGGTCTACAAAATTATTGAGCGCATCAATCTCCTGTACGTCGACGCGCGTTCGCAATCGCTCAAGGATGAGCTGACCCAGCTGCCCAACCGTCGCTTTTTTATCGACACCATCCGCGAGAAGGAGGGGCGCAGGCTGGCGCTGATGATTGTGGATATCGACTACTTCAAGAAAATTAATGACACCTGGGGACATCTGGTGGGGGACGAAGTGCTGTTTGCCCTTGGCAAACAGCTGGCGAAGCTTACCAGCGATAAGGTGTTGCCTTCGAGGATTGGCGGAGAAGAGTTTGCCATTATTGTCGATGGCCTGTCGGCGCAGGAAGTGGATGAACTGGCGCAGTCGATTTTGCAAAACGCCCGCGCGATCTTGATCAACCACGATAACCCGCTGTCGATCAGCATTGGCGTCGGTCTGCGCCATAAAGACGAGCCGCAGAACCTGTTTATTAAAAAGGTCGATGACGCGCTCTATAAGGCGAAAAATAACGGCCGCGGACGGGTTGAATGGGCCGCGTGAACTATCCCTGCTGCGCGCTGCGGCAGTGGCGACGATATTCGGAAGGCGAGCGCTCGGTGTAGCGTTTAAACACCCGGCAGAAATAGTTGCTGTCGACAAAACCGCAGTTGTGGGCGATCTCTTTGACCTTGAGGTCGTAGCCGCGCAGCATCTTTTTCGCCTTTTCCAGGCGGACGCTGGTGAGAAACTCATTAAAACCGACGGAGCCGGATTTCTGAAATATATGCGACAGGTAGTTGGGCGTAATATGAAAACGCTTCGCTACCGACTCGCGGGTCAGCGGCTGGGTGAGATGCTCTTCGAGATAATCCTGTACCGCCAGAAACAGATCGCGGCTGCGGCTGACGCGCATCTCCAGCCCGACCAGCTGCTCAAGGCAGTGGCTCAACAGGGCCGCGACCACCAGCCTGGCGGTTACCGGGTCCGGCTGCAGGCAGATTTCATTGAGCGACAGCAGCAGGTAGGAGCCCACGCGCGGTCCGAGGCGGGCGACGTTCTGCTTTTCCGTGCGCAGCTGCTTGCCGTCCCAGTGCTGAACGCAAAACCCGAGCTTCTGGCGACCAAACAGAATGCTTAACGTCGACGCCGGCGCGGTCCATTCCGGCAGCGTCCATTTACCCGCCTGAACGTAGAGCACCTGCGAGGCGGAGAGCATTGTCTCCGACAGCGGCAGCCCGCTCTCCTTAAGCTCACCCTCAAGCACAATTTCCAGCCGTGGGAAGGGCACCTTAAACGCCAGCTCGGGCTCGGAGATATCCGGGTCGGGGAACCTGACGTGCAGATTATCTTTCTGATTTACTAAACGATTTAAAATATCCGCCAGATCGTCAATCATTCCGTATGCCTTAGAAGAGAGCAATTATCCTGTTGATTATAATCTATTTTATCTGCACAGGCTTGTTCTGTGTCAGGCGGCTTGGCTAATGATTGCCCTGCAGGAAGGGGGAAAAAGCTGGATTTTGATGGCCATCACACTTTTCCCTGCCGCGTACGCTCGTCCAGTTTTTCGTAGTTTTGCCCTCATGTATTCCCGCCCGCCGCCGATTAGAGTTTGTTTTGTGTTATCGATAAGTTAAGGAATATAAATATGGAACAACAATCTGCGGTTTATCTGGATGCGCTGGGGGCGAACGTTGCGCTGAGCCCGGCAATGAAACAGGAGCTGGATACCCTGGGCTACACCGTCGTGCATAACGTGGCGGACGCGGAGTGGCTGGCGGCGATGCGCGCGCTTATCGACGCCATCGTCGAGAGAGAGGGCGATAATCTGGCGATCGAGCACCACCAGGAAGCGACGGCAACCCGCATCGCCAACCTGATTAACAAAGGCGCGATTTGGGAAAAGGTCTGGTCCCATCCGCTGATTCTCTCCGCCTGTCGGCATGTTTTTCAGGGGGATTTTAAAGTCTCCAGCCTGAACGCGCGGGAAGCGTTGTTCAACGGCGGCCATCAGCCGCTGCATGCGGACTGGAAAAAGCCGCGTCACGATTTTCCGAAAGTGCATCTGGTGAATACCATCTGGGCTATCGATGATCTGAGCGCTGAAAACGGCGCGCCGCGCATTATTCCCGGCACCCATTTGCGTCCGGAGCTGCCGGAAGCGGTGCTGGATGACCCGGAGCTGGCGCATCCTGATGAGGTGGTGTTCGCCGCGCCGGCGGGCAGCGTGATGATTTATAACGCCCACGCCTGGCACGGCGGGACGCGCAACCGCGTCGGCAGCAGAAGGCGCGTGCTGCACGGCTTATATATCGACAGAGCGGATACCGCGCAGCAGGATCAGCAGCGCTGGCTGACGCCGGAAACCGCCAGCCGCCTGACGCCCGCGCAGAAATGGCTGCTGGGGGTGGCGTAAAAATCGCATGGAATTGTAGCCCCGGTAAGCGCAGCGCGACCGGGGGAAGTCTGAGCGGGCGAAGTGTTATTTCCCCGGGCCGCGGCGCAAGCGCCTTGCCCGGGCTACAAAACGGCAAACGGCGGTGAACCTGTAGCCCCGGTAAGCGCAGCGCGACCGGGGGAAGTCTGAGCAGGCGCGGTGCTATTTCCCCGGGCCGTGGCGCAAGCGCCTTGCCCGGGCTACAAAACGGCAAACGGCGGTGAACCTGTAGCCCCGGTAAGCGCAGCGCGACCGGGGGAAGTCTGAGCAGGCGCGGTGCTATTTCCCCGGGCCGCGGCGCAAGCGCCTTGCCCGGGCTACAAAATCACCGGTGTACTCACGGGATCTCAAGATAAACCACCGGCTTTTTCATAATGCATTTCACCGCGTCGACAATCTGCTGCGGCTGCAGCAGAAAGGTTTTGATGCTGGTCTTAATGGTGCGGATGCCGCTAAAGCGTCCGGCATCGTCAATTTCAATATCCGTCACCAGCAGAACGACATCGGCATGGGCGATGTCGTCGGCCATTATTTTGTTCTCAACCCCCAGCGCGCCCTGGGTTTCAATTTTGATATTCCATTTCTCCTGGTGGCCGACTTTTTCCAGCCGCTCGGCCGCCATATAGGTGTGAGCGACGCCGCTGACGCAGGCCGTGACGGCAACGATAGTGAAATCCATAGCATCCTCCTGGCGTTATCCGCCGACGGTCACGCTAAAACCGGCCCGTTCGGCCAGCGTCCTGAATGGCTGAATCTCAGATTCTGCAGGGGCTTTAATCATCGACATCGACCATTTTTTTCCCAGTAAGTGATATTTGGGTTCGCCGTACTGATGGAACGGCAGAAGATGAATTTCCGGCAGCTTAAAGGGGGCCAAAAACGCCAGAATCCGGCGGAAATTCGCTTCATCAAGCGTGAATCCCGGAATCAGCGGCACCCGGGGGATCACGTGAATATGCGCTTCCACCAGACGGGTAAAGTTATCCAGCACCCGCGGCATATTCATCCGCAGCTGCTCGCGGGCCAGCGTTTCATCCATGATTTTCAGATCGAACAGCACTTCATCGCAGGCCTGCGCCAGCGGAAAAAAGCGGCGGTAGGCGGTATCGCCCGCCGTTTCAATCGCCGTTCTGATCCCCCATTCGCGCAGGCGGCGCAGCAGGCGCGCGGCGAATTCGGCCTGCATCAGGACTTCGCCGCCCGACAGGGTCACGCCGCCGCCGGAGGCGCGGAAGAAGACCTCATCCTTCAGCACCTCTTTAAGCAGATTATCGAGAGTGACGTCGCGGCCAATCTGCTGCCACGCGCCGGAAGGGCACTCGACCACGTCCTGCTGGCAGCGGGAGCAGCGCAGGCACTTGCTCTCCCGGCGTACGGTCTGAATTTGCGGCGAGATCGATTCCGGATTGGCGCACCAGGGACAGGTATGCGGGCAGCCTTTAAAAAACACGACGGTGCGGATCCCCTGACCATCATTCAAAGAGTAGCGCTGGATATTAAAAATGCGCGCCTTATCGGCGCGCGTTTCCAGGACCTCACAGCTGATGCGCGGTGCGGCGGATAATGTCATCCTGAATCTCCTGCGACAGCTCGACGAAAAAGGCGCTGTAGCCCGCAACGCGCACCACCAGGCCGGCAAAATCCTGCGGCCGCTGCTGGGCTTCGCGCAGCGTATCGGCGTTAACCACGTTGAACTGAATATGCTGCAGCTTCAGCCTGGTGAATGCCTGCAGGAAGTCGGCCAGCTTATTGAGGCCGCCGTCGCCGGCAAGGGTCGCCGGGGTGAATTTGACGTTCAGCAGCGTACCGTTGGAGAGCAGAAAGTTATCCAGCTTGCTGACCGACTTGAGCACCGCGGTCGGCCCCTGCACGTCCTGGCCGAGCATCGGCGACAGCCCGCCGTCCGCCAGCTGCTCTCCGGCCAGGCGTCCGTCCGGAGTGGCGCCGACGACCGAGCCGAGCGGCACGTGGGCAGAGACGGTATAGGAGCCCGGCGTAAAGCGACCGCCGCGCGGGTTGCGGTACTGCTCTACCTCTTTGCAGTAGAAGCGCAGCAGATCGGCGCTGATATTGTCCACTTCGTCAATATCGTTGCCGTATTTCTCGAAGCGGTTGATCAGGCGCGCGCGGATTTTTTCCCCTTCCGGCGTCTGGAAGTTGGCTTTCAGCACCGCGATCAGTTCAGCGAAGCTGAGCCGTTTTTGCTCAAACACCATCCCTTTAAGCGCGTGCAGCGAGTCGCTGAGGTTAGCGATGCCGATGCCCTGGACCCCGGAGAAGTTATAGCGCGCGCCGCCTTCGGTGATATCCTGGCCGTGCTGCACGCAATCCTCAATAAAGGAAGAGAGCAGGGGAACCGGCGCCCAGTCGCGGTGGCCGATATCGCAAATATTGCTGCCTTCGACCATCAGCTTAATGTAATAGCGAATCTTGTCGCGGATCTGGTCGATCAGCCCATCCCAGGTGATGTCAGGGTTGCTTTCGTTTTCCAGCATCACGATTTCCATCACCTTCAGCAGGTTGAACATGGCGATATCGTGCAGGCCGTAGGTGCGCCCCGGGATCGACAGCTCAACGCAGCCAACCACCGAGTAATCCCGCGCGTCATCCAGCGAGACGCCGCGGTTGAGAAACGCCGGGATCACCACTTCATCATTGAAGATTTGCGGAATGCCGGTGCCGAGGCGAATGGTCTCGGCGGTTTTGCGCAGGAAAGGGCGATCGACCAGCTCGTTGACCCGCACGCCGAGGTTCGGCTGCGGCAGGCGAACGTTCTGGTAGGCGTCGAGGGATAAAAACGACAGGATATTGACCGCGCTGCGTCCGGTCTCGGTCAGGCCGCCGAGCAGGGCGGTATAGCCGGTCGGGAAGCCCGCGAAGTAGCGCGCGCTGCTGGTGGAGCGCAGCAGGACAATATCGTTGCACTTCACCCACAGCGACTCCAGAAGCTCCTGAAGAAACTGCGGATCCTGGCCGCGATTCAGCGAAGCCTGATAGTACGGCAGCATGTACTGGTCAAAGCGACCCAGCGAGATGGAGCTGGCGTTGGATTCATACTGCAAAATGATGTTCATATACCAGAAGAGCTGGCAGGCCTGCCAGAAATCTTCCGGGCGGTGCACCGCGTTATGGCGGGAGATGTCCGCGATGGTCTCCAGCTCTTTGCGCCGCTGCCCGTCGCCGCAGACGGCGGCCATGTCATCGGCAAGCGCCGCATAGCGCAGAATATGGCGCTGGGAGGCTTCCAGCAGGATTAGTACCGCCTGATAAAAATTGTTCTGCGGGTGCCGCTGACTCACCGCTTTCATCTCCGCCACCAGCGCGGCGAGGCCGTTTTCCAGCAGGCGAGGGTAGTCGATGATGATATGTCCCTGGCCTTTATCGGTCTGGTTGACGCTAAAAATCTGCGTGCTGACGGCGGCCTTCACTTCATCGGTCATCTGGGCGTTGATGAAGTCCTTCATCGATCGATTTTCCCAGTAGGGGAACAGCACTTCGCGGTAGATGCGCTTATCTTCTTCGCTGATGTTGAAGCGGTCCTGCGGGCGGGTCGGGAACTGGTCCAGCTCCTTGAGCAGCCAGTAGGGATCCATCTCCGGCGACATGATCCCGGCGCGCGGTTTGATCGTACGGTTGCCGGCAATCAGTTCATCATCACGAATCGAAATCTGCACATGATCGAGGACCCATGCGGTCGCTTTCGCCCGGCGGATCATTACCGGCTCCCCCTCGGTCTGTTTATGGCTGGCGGTGTAGAGCAGCGCTCGCTCGAGGGAGATTTCGCGCGGGTTGGCGAACAGACGATCTTTTAAGCGTTGAGTGCGATTAGTCATCAATATGCCTCCAGGATATTCCCACCGATAAAGCTGGGGAGGAATGGAAACGGTTTTCGTGCATGAATACTGTATGTTTGATCACTATCAATAGCCCTCACATAATTGTGCGTATCTTGTAACACCATGAAACGCGCATATAAATTTCGATTCTATCCATCAGCCGATCAGGTTGAGCTTCTGGCTCAGACGTTCGGCTGTGTGCGTTTTGTCTACAATTCAATCCTTCGTTGGCGCACTGATGCGTACGACGAACGGCAGGAGAAAATGGGTTACGTCCAGGTCAGCGCCCGGTTAACGGCCCTAAAAAAAGAGCCGGAATTTGCCTGGCTCAATGATGTTTCTTGCGTGCCATTGCAGCAGTCTTTACGTCACCAACAGACTGCCTTTGCGAACTTCTTCGCCGGGCGTGCCGCATATCCGGCATTCAAAAGTAAGCGTCATAAACAAGCTGCTGAATTAACCGCTAGCGCATTCAAATACCGTGACGGCAGATTGTATATGGCAAAGAGCAAAGCGCCGTTAGACGTGTGCTGGAGCCGTGAGTTGCCGTCTGCTCCGTCTACCGTCACCATTTCAAAGGATGCTGCCGGACGATACTTCGTCTCCTGTCTCTGCGAGTTTGAACCTGTATCACTGCCAGTCACTACAAAAACGGTCGGCCTTGATGTGGGTTTAAAAGATTTGTTCGTCACCGATACCGGATTTAAATCCGGCAATCCCCACCATACTGCTAAATACGCGGCACGCCTGGCGCTGCTCCAGCGCCGATTAAGCAAAAAGGCCAAAGGTTCGAAAAACCGCGCCAAAGCCCGCTTAAAGGTGGCCCGACTCCACGCGAAAATAGCCGATTGCCGAATGGATGCCCTGCACAAGGCCACCCGCAAACTGATTAACGAAAACCAAGTTGTTTGTGTCGAATCCCTCAAAGTGAAGAACATGATCCGTAACCCGTTGCTGTCCAAAGCGATAGCAGACGCAGGCTGGGGGGAGTTTACGCGCCAGCTCCAGTACAAGGGCGAATGGGCCGGGCGTTCAGTGGTCGCTATTGACCCGTTTTTCCCGTCCTCAAAACGCTGTAGCTGTTGCGGTTTCACCATAAAAAAGATGCCTCTGGATGTTCGTAAATGGTCTTGTCCTGAATGCGGCGCAGACCATGATCGCGACATTAACGCGGCCCGTAATATCAAAGCGGCAGGGCTTGCCGTGTTAGCTTGTGGAGTGGCTGTAAATCCTTAATTCTTTCTGGGCTAAGGTTCGCCACCGTGAAGCAAGAATCCCTTCCCTGAGTCGCGCTAGCGCAAAGGTGGGGGAGTACGCCAAGACAAACTCCATGTTATTTTGCGGGGCGCAGGCCGCGCCCCGTGCATTCAGTCAGGCATTCTGCGAAAGGTGGCTGTCGATTTTGTTCATAATGGCTTCGGCGCGCTTCACGGCGTCGCTGATGTTGACGCGCACGATGGTTTTACCGGCAAAACGCTCTTCAAACTTGATACCGATATCTTTGGTCAGAATCACCATATCGGCGCTGGCGACGTCTTCTGCGGTCAGCTCGTTCTCAATGCCGATGGAGCCCTGGGTCTCGACTTTGACCTGCCAGCCTTTGGCCTTAGCGGCGCTCTCCAGCGATTCAGCGGCCATATAGGTGTGGGCGACGCCAGACGGGCAAGCGGTAACGGCGATAATTTTGGTCATACAATATTCCTTCCCGTGTCTCAGTTAATTTCGAAATCAAGATCCATCTCGTCATCGGCTTTGGCGTCAGACGTTTTCTTTTTCGCCAGGGCCTTAAGCAGGATGACGCAGGCGGCGCTGACGATGGCGCCAACCGCGAGGCCGGCAATAAATCCGCCTTTACCCTCAACGACCGGCAGAACGATAAGCCCGCCCCAGCCGGCATAGCACTGGGCGCCGAGCAGTGCGGCGGTAACGCAGCCGGCGGCGGCGCCGATCATATTGGCCGGGATAACGCGCAGCGGGTCGGCGGCGGCGAAGGGGATCGCGCCTTCGGTCACGCCAACGCAGCCCATCACCAGCGCGGCTTTCCCGGTTTCGCGCTCTTCCGCGGAGAAGTATTTACGTCCAATCAGCGTTGCCAGGCCCATGCCCAGCGGCGGCACGGCGATGCCGACGGCGGCGATGGCCACCACGCTGTAAACGCCCTGGGAAACGCAAATCAGCATGAAGGCGTAGGCGACCTTATTCACCGGACCGCCCATGTCGAAGGCCAGCATCAGGCCCATGATGATGGCGAGAATCACGATGCTGCCTTCGCGCATGCCCTGCAGCCAGCCGGTCAGGCTGGCGGTGAGCGCGCCAATCGGCTCGCCGAGGCCCCACATCATGATCCCGGCGGTAATAAAGGTGCCGATAATCGGGATAACGAAGATGGGCATCACCGAGCGCAGCACCTTATGCACCGGGATTTTCTTCAGGTAGTAGACCACCAGCCCGCCTATGATCCCGGCAATCAGCGCGCCGAAGAAACCGGCGCCGAAGCTGTTGCCGACCCAGGCGCCGATGGCGCAGGGAGCCAGCGCCGCGCGGTCGGAGATGGAGTAGCCGATATAGGCCGCCAGAAACGGCACCATTAGCGTCAGGCCGGCCACGCCGATATCAAACAGTTTTTTCAGGTTAGGGTCGGTGGCGGCATCGGGCACCGCGCCCTTGCCGTACAACATGACGGAGACTGCCAGCAAGATCCCACCGGACACGACAAACGGGATCATATGTGAAACCCCGGTCATGAGGTGCTGGCGGGTATTTTTTAATATTTGCACCAGTTCATTCATTGTTATTCTCCTGAGCGCTGCGTGGCCCGTGACTGAGTTGATGCTTCAACCTTAGAAAAAGGGCGGCGCATAAAATAGTAGAGAAAAAGTGCATTTACTGGATATTTGTAAGGCCAGAGGAAAATTGCGATCCACCTCAAATCTTAGCGCTGGTGGGTTTTTGGCGCCGTTAGTCAGGCGATTTGTGACCGCGAGCATAAAAAAGAGTCGGGCATACAATTATCCAGTAATTGCCACTTTTATCGTGTAGTGGCGGGCCGGTTCTTTCTTTACCTTTTGGCTAAATACGCATTATTCAGGAGGAAGGCGATGGCTCTGGTAATTGAATTCATATGTGATTTGCCCAACGGCGTGCATGCGCGTCCGGCAAGCCTGGTAGAAACCCTGTGCAATACTTTTTCGTCTTCGGTCGAATGGTTAAATACCCGGACAGAAGGTCGTGGAAACGCGAAAAGCGCGCTGGCGATTATCGGCACCAATACCTTGAAGGGGGACCGCTGCCAGCTGGTCGTCAGCGGTGAAGATGAACAGCAGGCGTTTGACGCGCTGTCGGCATTCATCAGCGAGGAGTTCCCGCACTGCGATGCGCCGCTGCCGACGGCGGAATCCATGGACCTTCAGCCGGTTCCTGAATCCCTCTCGCGCCTCAATCCCACGCTGTTTCACGCCCAGCCGGTCTGCGCCGGCAGCGCGGGCGGCAGGCTCACCCATCTTAAGTCCCTCGACCTGCGCGATTCAGGCGCGCTGCCCGCAGCGGGCGCAATTGAACAGGAACAGGCGGCGCTGGACAAGGGCCTGACCCTGCTGGTGAAAAATATTGAGTTCCGCCTGCTGGATAACGACGGTACCGCCAGCGCGATCCTTGAGGCGCATCGCTCTCTGGCTACCGACGCCTCGCTGCGCCAGCATCTGCTGGGCGGGCTGCTGAGCGGCCTGAGCTGCGCTGAGGCGGTGGTCGCGACCGGCGAACATTTTTGCGCCCAGTTCAGCGCTTCCGGCAATAGTTATTTGCAGGAGCGGGTGCTGGACGTGCGCGATGTCTGCTTCCAGCTTCTGCAGCATATCTACGGTGAGGATCGTTTTCCGGCACCGGGTAAGCTGACGGAAGAGGCCATCTGCCTCGCCGATGAACTCACCCCCAGTCAGTTTCTTGAACTGGATAAAACCCTGCTTAAAGGTCTGCTGTTGCGCAGCGGCGGCACCACTTCACATACGGTGATCCTCGCGCGTTCGTTCAATATTCCCACTCTGGTGGGCGTCGATATGGAGGCGCTGCTGCCGTGGGTCGATCGGCGAGTGCAGATTGACGGTAACGCCGGGCTGGTGGTGGTGAATCCCGATGAAGCGGTGGCGCGCTACTATCAACAGGAGGCCTGGGTGCAGGCGCAGATCCGCCGCCAGCAGCAGGCCTGGCTGGATAAAGCGGGGCGTACGGAAGACGGTATTCGCCTGGAGGTGGCGGCCAACATCGCCCATTCGGTAGAGGCGACGGCGGCCTTCAACAACGGCGCGCAGTCGGTAGGCTTGTTCCGCACCGAAATGCTCTATATGGACAGGCCCAGCGCGCCGTCGGAAAACGAGCTGTATAACCTATTTTGCCAGGCGCTGGAGCCGGCCAACGGGCGCAGCATTATCATCCGCACCATGGATATCGGCGGCGACAAGCCGGTGGCCTACCTCAACATTCCGGCGGAGAACAACCCGTTCCTCGGCTACCGGGCGGTGCGTATTTATGAGGAGTATCAGGCGCTGTTCCGCACTCAGCTGCGGGCGATTCTGCGCGCTTCCGCGCACGGCGCGCTGAAAATCATGATTCCGATGATCTCCTCGATGGAGGAGATTCTGTGGGTGAAAGAGCAGCTGGCGGATGCCAAACAGTCGCTGCGCAGCGAACAGATTCCGTTTGATGAAAAGATCCCGCTGGGCATTATGCTCGAGGTGCCGTCGGTGATGTTTATCATCGACCAGTGCTGCGAAGAGATTGATTTCTTTAGTATCGGCAGCAACGACCTGACCCAGTATCTGCTGGCGGTGGATCGCGATAACGCCAGGGTGACGCGCCACTACAACAGCCTCAATCCGGCCTTTTTGCGCGCGCTGGATTACGCGGTTCAGGCGGTGCATCGCCAGGGTAAATGGATCGGCCTGTGCGGCGAGCTGGGGGCCAAAGGTTCCGTGCTGCCGCTGCTGGTGGGGCTGGGGCTGGATGAGCTGAGCATGAGCGCGCCGTCGATCCCGGCGACCAAGGCGCGTCTGGCGCAGCTTGACAGCCGCGCCTGCCGTCAGCTGCTGAATCAGGCGATGCAGTGTCGTACTTCGCTGGAGGTCGAGCACCTGCTGGCCCAGTTCCGTATGACCCAGCAGGATGCGCCGCTGATTACCCCTCAGTGCATTACGCTGAACAGCGACTGGCGCAGTAAAGAGGAGGTGATTAAGGGCATGACCGACAATCTGCTGCTGGCCGGGCGCTGCCGCTATCCGCGTAAGCTGGAAGCGGATCTGTGGGCCCGCGAAGCGGTGTTCTCCACCGGGTTAGGGTTTAGCTTCGCCATTCCGCACAGTAAATCGGAGCATATTGAGCAGTCGACCATCAGCGTCGCCCGTCTGGCGCAGCCGGTGGCGTGGGGCGACGACGAGGCGCAGTTTGTGATTATGCTGACGCTCAATAAGCATTCGGCGGGGGATCAGCATATGCGTATTTTCTCGCGGCTGGCGCGGCGCATTATGCATGCGGAGTTCCGGCAATCGCTGGTGACGGCGCAGAGCAGCGAGGCGATTGCGGCGCTGCTGCAGCGCGAGCTGGAGCTGTAATTCGGTCCGGAGAATCTCCCCGGTGGCGCTGCACTTACCGGGGCTACGGGTTTCCAGCCGTCTGTGGGGCAGTAGCCCGGGTAAGGCGTTTACGCCGCGACCCGGGATTTCCAGGCCCGGTGCCTGAGAGAGGCAGATTGGGTAGCCCGGACAGGCGCATCAAGCGCCGCCTCCGGGAAAGCGTGCAGGGGTTCCGTTCACTATTATTCCGCAGAAAATGTCTCAACGTGGTACGTGAACGGGTAAAGGGGGAGAAAACCGTCTCCCCCTTTACAATCCCCGCGGTCCCGCAAAGAAATCGGTGCTGCGCACTGCGCTCACCTCCCGGTCCTCAGCCTGCGGTCGGCTCAACTCGACATCGCTGTCTCGATTCGCCTCTGGCCGCCATCCCTGGCGGCCAGCCCTTGTCTTCGGTCCTCCGGTTCGCCGATTTCAGCGGGCACCAGGGCATCGCTGCATATCACGTTGTTTCAGAGGCATATCGTAGCTGCACGAACACCGTCCCGGAGGCGGCGCTTGACGCGCCTGTCCGGGCTACTTTTGTTCAACAATCGCCCGACAAATCGCCTCGCCCACCTGCTGGGTGGAGGCGCTGCCTTGCATATCCGGCGTCTTTGGTCCGCTGGCAATGGTCTGCTCAATCGCCGCCAGAATACCGTCGTGGGCGGCCTGGTAGCGTGCGTCCCCGTTGCCGAGGAGGTCGAGCATCATCGCGCCGGCCCAGATGGTGGCAATCGGGTTGGCGATATTTTTGCCGTAAATATCCGGCGCCGAACCGTGTACCGCTTCAAACAGCGACGGAAAGGTGCGATCCGGATTGAGGTTTGCCGACGGGGCAATGCCGATGGTGCCGGTACAGGCCGGGCCGAGATCGGAGAGGATATCGCCGAACAAATTGGAGCCGACCACCACGTCAAAACGCTCCGGCTGCAGCACGAAGCGGGCGCACAGAATATCAATATGCTGCTTATCCCATTTCACCTCCGGGTAGTGCTGCGCCATCGCTTCGACGCGCTGGTCCCAGAAGGGCATGCTGATGGCCAGACCGTTGGATTTGGTCGCCGAGGTCAGGGTTTTGCGCGGGCGGCTCTGCGCCAGCTCGAAGGCGTAGCGCAGGATCCTGTCAACGCCGCGACGGGTAAATACCGACTCCTGAATCACCACTTCATGCTCGGTCCCCGGATTCACATGGCCGCCGAGGGCGGAATATTCCCCTTCGGTGTTTTCACGCACCACGTAGAAATCGATATCGCCGGGCTGTTTACCCGCCAGCGGGCAGGGGACGCCGGGGAACAGGCGCACCGGACGCAGGTTGACGTACTGGTCGAACTCGCGGCGGAACTTCAGCAGCGAGCCCCACAGGGAAATGTGGTCCGGCACGATATCCGGCCAGCCGACCGCGCCGAAGTAGATCGCATCAAACGTTTGCAGCTGCGCGCGCCAGTCGTCGGGCATCATGGCGCCGTGCTGCGCGTAATAGTCGCAGCTGGCCCACTCAAAGTGCTCGAAGCTTAACGCCAGCCCCCAGCGTTCGGCGGCGGCCTGCAGTACGCGGACGCCTTCCGGCAGCACTTCTTTACCGATGCCATCGCCGGGGATGGCGGCAATACGTAAGGTTTTATTCATTGTTATTCTCAGTTTGAGGTAAGGAAAATTGACTTCACCGCTATCCTATAATTGACTGATTCATAATTAATCCCGTTAACTGGTGAAACATAAAACACGAATCATGAATAATCTGCCGCTGCTGAACGATTTACGCGTATTTATGCTGGTTGCCCGCCGCGCCGGTTTTGCCGCCGCCGCGGAAGAGCTCGGCGTCTCGCCGGCTTTCGTCAGCAAGCGCGTGTCGCTGCTGGAGCAAACGCTCAACGTCCAGCTGCTGCACCGTACCACCCGGCGCGTGGCTATCACCGAAGAGGGCGAGCGCATCTACGAATGGGGACTACGCATTTTGCAGGATGTCGACCAGATGATGGATGAGCTCTCCGATGTGCGGCAGGTGCCGCAGGGGACGCTGCGGATTATCAGCAGCTTTGGCTTTGGCCGGCGGGTAGTCGCGCCGGCGCTCTCCGAGCTAGCCCGTCGCTACCCGCAGCTGGAGATCCGTTTTGACGTCGCCGACCGGCTGGTGGATTTGGCCAATGAAGGGGTCGATCTGGATATTCGCGTCGGCGACGATATCGCGCCCAATCTGATAGCCCGCCAGCTTGCCAGCAATCACCGCATCCTCTGCGCCTCGCCGGCGTTTGTCGCCCGCTATCCCCGGCCGAAACAGCTCAGCGATCTCGCCGCGCTGCCCTGTCTGGTGATCAAAGAGCGCGACCGGCCCTTTGGCGTCTGGCAGCTGCGCGATGATAAAGAGGGGGAGCACGCCATCAAGGTGACCGGACCGCTGTCGTCTAACCACGGTGAAATCGTCCATCAGTGGTGCCTGGAGGGACAGGGGATTGCGCTGCGCTCGTGGTGGGACGTCAGGGAAAATATCGCCAGCGGCAATCTGGTGCAGCTGCTGCCGGAGTACTATCAGCCCGCCAATATCTGGGCGGTATACGTGTCGCGGCTGGCGACCTCGGCCAAAATTCGTACCACCGTGGAGTTTTTGCGCCACTACTTCCAGCAGCGATTTCCGCCGCACAACGGCGAGGAAAAATAGCCGACGGCGGGCACCGTCGGCCGGGGGATTACACGCCGAGCCGATCGCGCAGGCTGTAGTAAGCCGCGCCCATGGCGGTAAACGGAATACGCAGGCTGCGCCCGCCGGGGAACGGATAGTGCGGCAGCCTGGCGAAGGCGTCGAAACGTTCGGCGTCCCCGCGCAGCAGCTCCGAAATCAGCCGTCCGGCGAGGTGGGTACAGGTGACCCCGTGGCCGCTGTAGCCCTGCATATAATAGATATTGTTATCGAGGCGGCCAAACTGCGGCATTCGCGAGAGGGTCAGCAGGAAGTTGCCGGTCCAGCGGTAGTCGATTTTCACCCCCTGCAGCTGCGGGAAGGTTTTCAGCAGCTTCGGCATAATCAGCCGCTCAACGTCGTCCGGATCCCGCGCGCCGTACACCACGCCGCCGCCGTACAGCAGACGGTTGTCGGCGGTCAGGCGGTAGTAATCCAGCAGATAGTTACAATCTTCTACGCAGTAGTTTTTCGGGATCAGCGAGCGCGCCAGATCCTCAGACAGCGGCGCGGTGGTGACCACCTGGGTGCCGCACGGCATGCTGCGTTTCGCCAGCTCCGGCTCGAGCTTATCGCCGAGATAGGCGTTACCGGCGACGATCACGTAGCGGGCGGTGACCTGTCCGCGTGCGGTGGTCACTACCGCCGGGCTGCTGTGCTGAATGCCGGTGACCGGTGATTGTTCGTAAACCCGGCCGCCGTTGAGCCGAATGGCGTCCGCTTCGCCAATCGCCAGATTGAGCGGATGGATATGACCGCCGCTGTGGTCCAGCAGCGCGCCGGCGTAGCGGTCGCTGTCCACTTCGCGACGAATGGCGCTGGCATCCAGCAGCTCCAGCTGGGTATTGCCGTAGCGCTCCCAGTTCGCTTTCTGCTCTTCCAGGGTCTCCAGCTGTTTATGATTCAGCGCGACAAACAGCCCGCCGGGGCGATAGTCGCAGGCAATCTGATAGCGCTGGATACGTTCACGAATAATGTCGCCGCCTTCAAACATCATGCTGCCGAGCATTTTCGCGGCATCCGGGCCGTAGGTTTTTTCGATAACGTCGATATCGCGGCTATAGGAGTTGACTAGCTGGCCGCCGTTGCGTCCGCTGGCGCCGAAGCCGATGCGCGCGCCTTCCAGCAGCACCACATCGTAGCCCATTTCGGCCAGATGCAGCGCCGAAGAGAGGCCGGTATAGCCGCCGCCGACGACGCAGACGTCGCAGCTGATCGATTCGTCCAGCGTCGGGAACGGCTCATAGCGGTTGGCGCTGGCGGCGTAATAGCTGGTGGTATGTTCGCTCATGATTAAGACTCCAGGGCAATCCAGATAGTTTTCAGTTCAGTGAATTTTTCCAGCGCGTGCAGGGACTTATCGCGCCCGTTGCCGCTCTGCTTATAGCCGCCGAAGGGCACGGTCATATCGCCATCGTTGTAGTTGTTCACAAAGACGGAGCCGGCTTTCAGACGGCGGCTGACGCGGTGAGCGCGGGAGAGATCGCGGGTCCAGACCGCCGCGCCGAGGCCGTAGCGGCTGTCGTTGGCCAGCGCCAGCGCCTGCTCTTCGGTTTTAAAGCGGGTCACCACCAGCACCGGGCCGAAGATCTCCTCCTGGCTGAGGGCGGAGGCGGGGTCGACGTCGACGAAGATGGTTGGGCCGACCGCCGCGGGCCACGGATTTTTACGTCCATCCAGCAGCAGCGTGCTGTGCGCTTCGCCGGCGCGAATGAAGCTGTGGACGCTATCGGCGTGGCTATTGTCGATCAGCATGCCCATGGTGGTATTCGGGTCGAGTGGATTGCCAGGCTGCCAGCCCTTTGCCTGCTCTTTTAGCAGGTCGAGAAAGCGGTCGGCGATGCTCTCCTCAAGCAGCAGACGGGTACCGGCGATACAGACCTGGCCCTGATTGTAGAAAATACCGCCGGCGGTGGCGTTAACTGCTTTTTGCAGGTCCGGGCAGTCGGCAAAGACGATATTGGCGCTTTTACCGCCCGCCTCCAGCCAGACGCGCTTCATATTGCTGTCGCCCGCGTCTTTCAGCAGCTGTTTACCGGTGCGGGTGGAGCCGGTAAAGGTGATGACTTCAACGTCATGATGCTGCGCCAGCGCCTGACCGGCCTCATGGCCGAAACCGCTCACCACGTTGAATACGCCGTCCGGCAGCCCGGCCTGTTTCGCCAGGCCCGCCAGGCGCAGAGCGGTAAGCGGGGATTTTTCCGACGGCTTAAGCACCACGCTGTTGCCGGACGCCAGCGCCGGGCCAAGCTTCCAGCAGGCCAGCAGCAGCGGAAAATTCCACGGCACCACCGCCGCAATCACGCCAATCGGTTCGCGGACGATCATGGCCAGTTCGTTGCCGCCGGTGGGGGCGACTTCGCCGTACACTTTATCGATGGCTTCGGCGTACCAGCGGATCGCGCGGGCGGCGCCGGGGACATCGTCGCGCAGGCTGTGGCGAATCGGTTTACCGGTGTCGAGGGTTTCCAGCAGCGCCAGCTCTTCGCGATGGGCTTCCATCAGGTCGGCGAATTTATGCAGCACCGCTTTGCGCTGGGCAGGGGAGGCCTGCGACCAGTCGCCGCGATCGAAGACGCCGCTGGCGGCCTGGACCGCGCGCTCGACGTCGGCCTTTTTGCCGCGCGCGACCTCGGCGAGCGTCTGCTGGGCGGTAGGGTCGACGGTGGCGAACACGCTATTATCGGCGGCGGCGCTGTATTCGCCGTTAATAAATAGCCGCGTTTCAATCGCGATATTGTTTGCTTTTTCTTGCCAGTAAGCCAGGTTGTGAAAATCCATCATGACTCCTTAATGACATAATCGGAAAAATAAAAAAGTGGTGATTTCAGACCCTCAGGGCGCAGGGCGTCCCCGGGGTTGAGTACCGTTTAAATTGCCCATTAACAGGCGTGAATTATCCGGGGCCAGCGGAATAAGTCTTTCCGCATTGCGCAAGGTGAACTACGTTATCTTCGCGCCGCCGGAGTTCGCCTCCGGCGGCGCAGGCCTGAAGAAAGCCTGAGAAAACCTCAGGCTAAAAAATCAGAATGTGGTGGGGGTATGGGCGCTGATAATTCGGCAGATACCCGCCGAGGTGTTGCTGAAGCTATGCGGTATGCCGGTGTTAATGGCATAGCTTTGCCCAGCCACCAGATGATACGCCTGACCGTTGATGGTCAGCACGACTTCACCTTCCAGTATGGTGCCTATCTCCTCACCCTGATGCTTGATCCTCTCCCCGGTTGTGGTTCCAGGCTGGTACGTTTCAAAAATCATCGCCAGCGTGCGGTTCGGATTACCATTATGAACCAGCTTCATCGACACCCCCTGACTGCCGATTTCAATCAGATCGTCCTGATTGATAACCACCTGCGGTTCAGCCGGTTTTTCTGGTTCAGAAAAGAATTCCGAGAGCGACAGCCCGTAGACTTTCAGCAGCTTTTGCAGCGTACTGATCGCAGGACTGACTTTGTCCTGCTCTATGGTGCTGATGGCACTATGTGTTAACCCAGACAGTTCGGCGGCACGACGCTGTGAGAGACCCAGCTGTTGGCGGATCTCTGACAGACGTTTCCCTGGCGCCAGTCCGTCATCGCTCATATTTGCATTTCCTTAACGGTAGTGGTCAGAGTCGCTGTTTTTCAGCAACATATACCCGTCATACTTCAAGTTGCTTGTGCGTTGGCTTTGCTCGCTCACCCCAGTCACTTACTCCAGTAAGCTCCTGGGGATTCCCTCACTTGCCGCCTTCCTGCAACTCGAATTATTTTGGCTATAGCTCTGACAGGCGGTGATAAAACCTTCAAACAACATTCGCGACAGGGCGTATTCGCTACTGTTCCATTCAGGATGCCACTGCACGCCGAGGGCGAAAGGGTGGTCGTTAACGCTGACCGCTTCCACCAGCCCGTCCGGAGAACGCGCCTCCACGCGCAGCCGTGGACCCGTCGTTTTTGCTCCCTGCCCGTGTAACGAGTTTACCCAAAACGTGTTGCAGCCCGGTATTAACTGAGAAAGTAATCCTCCTTGCTGAACCTGAACTTCATGCGAGGGCGCATATTGCTGCTCGACGGGAAGTTCGGGGTCTTCGCGGTGTTCAAGAAGCTCAGGCTGCTCGAACAGACGACGATACAGAGTCCCGCCGGTGGCGACAACCAGTTCCTGTAGTCCACGGCAGATGGCGAAAATGGGGATGCGCCTTTCGAGCGCGGCGTCGATCAGCGCCATGCTCAGAAGATCACGCCCGGGATCGGCGT
Source organism: Klebsiella sp. GW_Kp182 (assembly GCF_040062275.1). Lineage (NCBI taxonomy): Bacteria > Pseudomonadati > Pseudomonadota > Gammaproteobacteria > Enterobacterales > Enterobacteriaceae > Klebsiella > Klebsiella sp. GW_Kp182. The sequence goes on from NZ_JBEAFQ010000049.1 coordinate 47,600, forward strand.
CAGGCTCATCGCCGTTTTCACCATAGAGGTGCGGCTGTACATTGCTCGGGCTGCCGGGCAGATAAATGCCGTCCAGTTTCGGCAGTAGCGCAGAAAGCAGTTCCGGCTCGGCCAGCGCGTGCGGCAGGGCAATTGGTACGCCGCCGGCGTTCACAATCGCGTTCAGGTACTTCTCTTGCAGAGTCTGGGTCTGGTGACCCTTAAGCCTGTTTCGACACATCACTACGCCAATAACTGGCTTGTACATTATATTTTCCATGATCGCCCTCACAAAGTGGACTAAATTATGACCGGATTAGCGGGTAAAACGGCCATTTCGTTCAATATTTTCTCAATTTAGCAGTGGATATAGCCATTTGCAAACTTAATTTAACATTGGACAAACAATTTGTTTGCATACACATTCGAAGGGTGGACATTATATTTAACAGTGCCATTCAGGGTCCGAAACTAAAACAACGGCGGTGAATCATGGAAACCAATATCGTAGAAGTTGAGAATTTTGTTCAGCAGTCGGAAGAGAGACGGGTCAGCGCATTCACCTGGGAAGTGAAGCGCTACCTCGAGCGTTACCCCAATACGCAATACGTTGATGTGCTGCTAACCGACCTGAACGGCTGCTTCCGCGGTAAGCGGATCCCGGTGTCCAGCCTGAGCAAGCTGGAGAAGGGGTGCTATTTCCCGGCTTCGGTGTTTGCGATGGATATTCTCGGCAACGTGGTGGAAGAGGCGGGGCTCGGCCAGGAGATGGGCGAACCAGACCGCACCTGCGTGCCGGTGCTGGGAACCTTAACCCCGTCGGCGGCGGACCCGGAATACATTGGTCAGGTTCTGCTGACCATGGTTGATGAAGATGGCGCTCCCTTTGACGTTGAGCCGCGGAACGTGCTGAACCGGCTCTGGCAGCAGCTGCGCCAGCGCGGGCTGTTCCCCGTGGTAGCGGTAGAGCTGGAGTTCTATTTACTTGACCGCAAGCGCGACGCGGAAGGTTACCTGCAGCCGCCGTGCGCGCCGGGAACCGGCGATCGCAATACCCAAAGCCAGGTTTACTCCGTCGACAACCTCAACCACTTTGCCGACGTGCTTAACGAAATCGACGAGATCGCCCAGCTCCAGCTGATCCCCGCCGACGGCGCGGTGGCGGAAGCCTCTCCCGGCCAGTTTGAAATCAACCTCCACCATACCGATAACGTGCTCGACGCCTGCGATGATGCGCTGGCGTTAAAACGTCTCGTGCGTTTGATGGCGGAGAAGCATAAGATGCACGCCACTTTTATGGCGAAACCCTATGAAGAGCACGCCGGTAGCGGGATGCATATCCATATCAGTATGCAGAACAACAAAGGCGAGAACGTGCTGGCGGACGCGGACGGCGAAGATTCCGCGATGTTAAAACGCGCGCTCGCCGGGATGATTGACCTGATGCCGGCGTCGATGGCGCTGCTGGCGCCAAACGTGAACTCGTATCGTCGTTTCCAGCCGGGAATGTACGTGCCGACCCAGGCGTCGTGGGGGCACAACAACCGGACGGTGGCGCTGCGCATTCCGTGCGGCGATCGGCACAATCACCGCGTCGAGTATCGCGTGGCCGGGGCGGACGCCAACCCGTATCTGGTGATGGCGGCGATTTTTGCCGGCATCCTCCACGGTCTGGATAATCCGCTGCCGTTACAGGAAGAGGTGGAGGGCAACGGCCTCGAGCAGGAGGGGCTGCCGTTCCCGATTCGCCAGAGCGATGCGCTGTGGGAGTTTATGCAAAACGATCATCTGCGCGAGCGGCTTGGCGAACGCTTCTGCCACGTTTATCACGCCTGTAAAAATGACGAATTACTGCAGTTTGAGCGTCTGATCACAGAAACTGAAATCGAGTGGATGTTGAAAAACGCCTGATTTTCGCCCCGCGAGGGGCGCTTTAGCATTATCACGAGTAGCATCATGCGGCCTGAGCGGAGCCTGGTCGGACGTTTTTGCTGGGAGCCCAGCCATTCCCGGATGTCGCGTTAAGGAGCGCAGGCGGCAACGGGGCTTCAGTTAACGACACAGTGTGTAACGAGGTAGGAAATGATGCAGATGTTTAAATATCCGCAGGGAGAAGGGGGCCGTCATGGCCGCATGGAATGCGTCGCCACCGCCGCTCGTCGGTTCTTTTTACCTTTTGATTTGCCATTAACCCCGTTGCGAAGCAGGTTGGTTTCCCGGTCTCTACGACCGCAAACCCAGGTGTGCAGCGGGGGAAATGGCTATGTCTATTAATCCCTCTCTCGATAACGCCTCCGGGGCGGAAAAACCGCGCCTGCGCAAGTCTCTCAAGCTGTGGCAGGTGGTGATGATGGGCCTCGCCTATCTGACGCCGATGACGGTTTTCGATACTTTCGGCATCGTCTCCGGCATCAGCAACGGCCACGTCCCGGCGTCCTATCTGCTGGCGCTGGCCGGGGTGCTGTTTACCGCCATCAGCTACGGCAAGCTGGTGCGCCAGTTTCCGCAGGCGGGTTCGGCCTATACCTATGCGCAGAAGTCGATCAGCCCGCACGTCGGTTTTATGGTGGGCTGGTCATCGCTGCTGGATTATCTATTCCTGCCGATGATCAACGTGCTGCTGGCGAAGATTTATCTTTCCGCGCTGTTTCCGGACGTGCCGCCCTGGGTGTGGGTGGTGACGTTTGTGGCTATTCTCACCGCGGCGAACCTGAAAAGCGTCAACCTGGTGGCGAACTTCAACACCCTGTTCGTGCTGGTGCAGATCTCGATCATGGTGGTCTTTATCGTGCTGGTGGTGCAGGGGTTGCATAAAGGGGAAGGGGTGGGCACCGTCTGGTCGCTCCAGCCGTTTATTAGCCAGAATGCGCACCTGATTCCGATCATTACCGGGGCGACGATAGTCTGCTTTTCGTTCCTCGGTTTCGATGCGGTGACCACGCTTTCCGAAGAGACGCCGGACGCCGCGCGGGTGATCCCGAAGGCCATTTTCCTTACTGCGGTCTACGGTGGGGTGATTTTTATCGCCGCCTCGTTCTTTATGCAGCTCTTTTTCCCCGATATTAGCCGTTTTAAAGACCCGGACGCGGCGCTGCCGGAGATCGCCCTCTACGTTGGCGGCAAGTTGTTCCAGTCGATTTTCCTGTGCACGACGTTTGTGAATACCCTGGCCTCAGGCCTGGCTTCGCACGCCAGCGTGTCACGGCTGCTGTACGTCATGGGCCGCGATAACGTTTTCCCGGAGCGCATTTTCGGCTACGTCCATCCGAAATGGCGTACCCCGGCGCTGAACGTGATCATGGTGGGGATTGTCGCGCTGTCGGCGCTGTTCTTTGACCTGGTCACCGCCACGGCGCTGATTAACTTTGGCGCGCTGGTGGCGTTTACCTTCGTTAACCTGTCGGTATTTAACCACTTCTGGCGGCGTAAAGGTTTTAATAAAACCTGGAAAGATCGCTTTCACTATCTGCTTCTGCCGATGGTGGGCGCGCTAACGGTGGGCGTACTGTGGATTAACCTGGAGGCGACCTCGCTGACGCTGGGTCTGATATGGGCGGGCCTCGGGCTGCTGTATCTGACGTATCTGACCCGCCGCTTCCGCAAGCCGCCGCCGCAGTTTGACGGCGCCAAAGCGGAACAGGCCTGGGAATCGTAACGATTTTTTACGCCGACACAAAGGCAGGCGATTGAGCCTGCCTTCTTTTTTGTCATTCTCGTTTGAAATCAGGCGCTCGGGAGAGATAGCAGGGGCAGAAGGTAAGAATAGTGAGGACGTATTATTTCTTTTTCTTATGAGTTGGCAGCTGTGCAGAGCGCCGATCCTTCACATAGGAGACCAGGCTGAAGATGGCTACTCCCAGCAAAACCACCGCGACGATAAAGAGCAGGATACCTGACATAGATTAACCTAATGTTATGTTTAACATGAAGAAAAAATACCGTGATATCGAGATAATAGCATCGGGATATTTCTTAAAGATGACCCGATGAATCAGACGAGAATAGACTGCCAGCAATACACTGAAATTATTATTTACATGAATAAATGTGAAGAGTAAAGCAAAGGTGTGGTGAAAAAATGAACGGGTTACACTCGTTTAAGCGAATTTACAGACGAGAGTGCCACAGGCTGCTACCCTTGGCCCGCTTAAATAGGGTTGAGAGTAATAAATGTTTAACAAGCATATCATCGGTCTTATTGGGCCGTTGTTGATTCTGACTTCATTCCATAGCCTGGCTGACGCCGGGCAGCCGTCAATTCGTGAACGTATTGTCGAGCAGGTGTTAAAACCCTGCGAAGGAAAAAAAGCCGGCGATAAAGTGCTGATCGTCGACCATCGCGGCGGCAAGCATGCGGCTATCTGCACGCTGGCGGCGGTACCGCTACCGGAGTAACGCCCCCCTCTGATTTCAGCCTCCCTTCGTTCTGGCGGAAAGCGTATTTCTTTCCGCACTTTGCGAGCCATTGCCCGGAAAAATGTCATAAATTTGTCACAATTAAGGCGATGATAATCACTGACTGAGGATTAAGGGATGAGAAAAAGTCTACTCGCTGCCGCCGTGACCGGCGTTATTTTACTCTCCGCCGGCGTCCAGGCGCAGGAACAGGCGGCACCGGAAGGGTACCAGCTTCAGCAGGTGCTGATCATGAGCCGCCATAACCTGCGCGCGCCGCTGGCGAACAACGGCAGCGTGCTGGAGCAATCAACGCCGAAGTCCTGGCCTGAGTGGGATGTCCCCGGCGGCCAGCTGACCACCAAGGGCGGGGTGCTGGAAGTGTATATGGGGCACTATATGCGCGAATGGCTGGCGCAGCAGGGGCTGGTGACCAGCGGCGAATGCCCGCCGGAGAACGCGGTCTACGCCTATGCCAATAGCCTGCAGCGCACCGTCGCCACCGCGCAGTTCTTTATCACCGGCGCGTTTCCCGGCTGCGGCGTGACCGTGCACCATCAGGAAAAAATGGGCACCATGGACCCGACGTTTAATCCGGTGATCACTGACGATTCCGCCGCGTTTAGCGAAAAGGCGGTGCAGGCGATGGAGAAAGAGCGGCAGGGGATGCAGCTGAGCGAAAGCTATAAGCTGCTGGAGGAGATGACCGACTACCGTAACTCCCCGTCCTGCAAAGAGAAGCAGCAGTGCTCGCTGAGCGATGCGAAAGATACCTTTAGCGCCAAATATCAGCAGGAGCCGGGCGTTTCCGGGCCGCTTAAAGTCGGCAACTCGCTGGTTGACGCCTTTACGCTGCAATATTACGAAGGTTTCCCGAAAGACCAGGTGGCGTGGGGCGAAATCGCCAGCGATAAGCAGTGGCAGGTGCTGTCGAAGCTGAAAAACGGCTATCAGGACAGTCTGTTCACCTCGCCGGAAGTGGCGCGCAACGTGGCTAAACCGCTGGTGAAATATATCGATAACGCGCTGGTGGGCGACGCGGCGAAAGCGGCGAAAGTCACGCTGCTGGTGGGGCACGATTCCAATATCGCCTCGCTGCTGACGGCGCTGGATTTTAAACCTTATCAGCTGCACAACCAGTACGAACGTACGCCCATCGGCGGCAAGCTGGTGTTCCAGCGCTGGCATGATAAGAGCGGCAATCGCGACTTGATGAAGATTGAGTACGTGTATCAAAGTACCGAACAGCTGCGCAATGCCGATGCGCTGACCCTGCAATCGCCGCCGCAGCGGGTGACGCTGGCGCTGAACGGTTGTCCGGTCGATGACAACGGCTTCTGCCCGATGGACACCTTTAAAAAAGCGATGGCCGAGGCCACGAAGTAGCAGAGTATAAAAAACCCGGAGCAATCCGGGTCTTGCTGCCGATGTTTAGCCTGGTCTTATAGCCCGAACAGGCGCCTCCGGGAAGCTCATGTAAGAACTCCCGGAGGCGGTACTGCGTACCTGTTCTGGCTACACGTTCTTGCGTTCGATAGTTTGTTCGCCCCAGAACAGGGAGTCTTTGTCGGTTTTGGCGAAGGCGAGGGGCAGGACTTCATCGCTGCCTTCTTCCCAGATTTTCTCCGCCAGCTTTTCATCGTAATTGGCTAATTCAAAAATCGCCTCGGCAATTTCGGGAGACGTATTGCGCAGACTGGCCCATTCACCCACGCGGTGGGCCTTTGCTTCTTGATTCGGCATGCTTGTCCTCCTGCTGAAGATTAACCGTGTAATTTCACTGCCAGACCCGCAACGTGTTGCCCCTGATAGCGGGCAATGGCTAATTCTTCTTCACTTGGCTGGCGTGAGCCGTCGCCGCCGGCAATGGTGGTGGCGCCGTAAGGCGTGCCGCCGCGAACCTGCGAGACATCAAACAGCTCCTGGGCGCCGTAGCCAATCGGTACAATAATCATCCCGTGGTGGGCAAGCGTGGTCCAGGTTGAGGTGATGGTTTGCTCCTGACCGCCGCCGGTACCGGTTGAGCTGAATACGCTGGCCAGTTTGCCGTACAGCGCTCCGGACGCCCACAGGCCGCCGGTTTGATCGAGAAAGGTGCGCATCTGTCCGGACATATTGCCGAAACGGGTTGGGGTACCAAAGATGATGGCGTCGTACTCAGCCAGCTCCTGCGGCGTGGCGACGGGCGCGTTTTGCGTTTTCCCGCCTGCTTTGGCAAAAACCTCTGCCTGCATGGTTTCCGGCACGCGCTTCACGACCACTTCAACGCCATCTACCTTGTTTGCTCCTTCGGCGACGGCATGCGCCATGGTCTCAATGTGTCCGTACATGGAATAATAAAGCACCAGAATCTTAGCCATTTGCATCACTCCTCGGTTGCGTTATGAGCCAGCCAGTCGACTGGCTACCTTTAAAGATAAGACCTCTGGCGAAGAGTGCAAATGCAACAATCATTTATTTGATTTATAACAACATTGCTAACATTCAGGGCTGTTGCAAAAAGATACATCTTCAGCGGCGCTATTTTAGGCTGTCATAAGAGTCGCTTAGCGCGCGTCCGGCGCAATAGCGGCAGTTCTTATACAAAATCTATTTCAGAATGTGACGATATCCACCCGGCACGGCTTTCCTTCGCTAACCTTAAAAGCACGTGATACGCAACCCGTATCGCGGAGGCCAGAGCCTCGTGTTTCACCTAATGCAGCATGATGTCTAACCTAAATGGAGGTCAGTAATGGCAAACCATCGTGGCGGTGCCGGCAACTTTGCCGAAGACCGTGAAAGAGCATCAGAAGCAGGTCGTAAAGGTGGCCAGCATAGCGGGGGGAACTTTAAAAACGATCCTCAACGCGCTTCCGAAGCGGGCAAGAAAGGGGGCAAAAACAGTCATGGTAGCCGCGAAAGCTAGCGCGCCGGATTGTTGCTGATGGGGTTAATCTCCCGGGCCCGACCCCATCACCCTCGCCGCCGACGTCACGTCGGCGGTTTTTTTTTCCACTTTGCAGGTTCCGCTGAGCGGGAGGAGCGCCCGGCTCGCGGCGTAAACGCCTTAACCGGGCTACGGGTTGACGCTGTTTTGTAGCCCCGGTAAGCGCAGCGCGACCGGGCATTTCCCGGTACGGGTCTGCTGGCGTTGCACGCTTTTATACCGGGGTGACGTTGGTTTGCCCGGCCTCACGCGGACGGCGGTTAAGCAGAGCGTGGAGCAGGATCGCGCCGAAGGTGGCCGTCCCGATGCCGCCGAGGGTAAAGCCGCCGAGCGAAAGCGCGAAGTCGCCCGCCCCCAGCACCAGCGTCACCGCCACCATAATCAGATTTGCGTTCTGGCTCAAATCCACGCGGTTTTGCACCCAAATTCGCGCGCCCGCGACGGCAATCAGGCCAAACACCACAATCGATGCGCCGCCGATCACCGGTCCCGGAATGGTATGGATCAGCGCGCCGAATTTCGGTGAAAACCCAAGCAGCATCGCAATCAGCGCCGCCGCGACGAACACCAGCGTCGAGTACACTTTGGTGACCGCCATCACGCCGATATTCTCCGCGTAGGTGGTCACGCCGCTGCCGCCAACCGAACCGGAGAGCATCGTTGCCAGTCCGTCGCCGACGAACGCGCGGCCCATATACGGGTCCATATTGCGCCCGGTCATCCCGGCAACCGCCTTCAGGTGGCCGAGGTTTTCCGCCACCAGAATCACCGCCACGGGAGCGATCAGCATCATTGCCTGGCCGTTAAAGGTCGGGGCGGTCAGCTGCGGCAAACCGAACCACGCCGCCTGCTCAAGCAGGCTAAAATCCAGCGGCTTGCCCAGCCCGAGGCCGTTGGCCAGCAATGCGTACAGCGCGCAGGCGATAATCAGCCCGACGAGGATCAGCAGCCGCTGCAGCATCCCGCGGGTAAACACCGCGACCAGGCCGATGCTCAGCACCGTCAGTACCGCCATCCAGCCGTCGAACGGCGTTGCTGATACGCTGCGTACCGCGATGGGCGCGAGGTTAAGGCCTATCGCCATGACCACCGCGCCGGTGACTACCGGCGGCATCAGCCGCTCAATCCAGCGGGTGCCGATTTTCATCACCACCAGGCCAATCAGGGTATAAACCAGCCCGCAGAGCATAATGCCGCCCAGCGCAACGCTAAGGTGCGGGTTAAGCCCCTGGCCATTGAAGCCGGTAACGGCAATGACCACGCCGACAAAGGCGGCGCTGGAGCCAAGGTAGCTCGGCACGCGCCCGCCGGTAACCAAAAAGAACAGCAGGGTGCCGATGCCGGACATCAGGATCGACAGATTGGGATCCAGCCCCATCAGGATTGGCATCAGGACGGTCGCGCCAAACATCGCCACCGCGTGCTGAACGCCCATCACCACGGTTTGCCCGACCGACAGACGTTCATCGGGGGCCACGACGCCGGACGCGGCGGAGGGGGAGGTTAACTGCCAGCGAGGAAAATCGAAGAGAGCCATGATGAGATCCTGGGTTTAGGGTTAACAGGCTGGACGCATCAGCGTGTGGTAGCCGCGGTCGAACCACATCAGTCCGCGCGGTTCCGGATGGCGTACAATCGCCGCCACTTCGCAAAACAGGATGTCGTGAGTTCCGACGCTGACGATCTGGCTGATGCGGCAGTCGAAGCTGACCAGCGCCGCTTCCAGACGCGGACAGCCGGTCGCGCCGGTTTGCCAGTCGGCGGCGGCGAAGCGCTCCGCCATCGGCGTTTTACCGCCGAAAACGTTCGAGAGTTCTTCCTGGCCGGCCGCCAGGGTGTTGACGCACAGGGCCTGGTGCTGGCTGAAGATCGGCCACACCGAGGCGGAGCGATTCAGGCACACCAGCAGCGTGGGCGGCGCGTCGGTAACGCTGCAGACGGCGCTGGCGGTAAAGCCGGCGCGGCCTGCGGGACCATCGGTGGTGATGATGTTGACCGCCGCCCCGACGTGGGCCATGGCGTCGCGAAAGCTTTGTTTATCGGCAGTAGACATGCGGGCTCCTTATGCCAGCTGGCAGGCATCATCAAAAGGCAGACGCGGCAGGCGAGCGTACAGCTTGCCGGGATCGCCGTAGCCGATATTAATCAGCAGGTTGCTTTTCCAGGCGCCGTCGGCAAAAAACGCCGCATCGACTTTTTCGCGGTCAAAGCCCGACATGGGGCCGGTGTCCAGGCCCAGCGCGCGGCAGGCGAAAATCAGGTACGCCGCCTGCAATGAACCGTTGCGAAAGGCGGTCTCTTCCACCATCTGCGGGCTGGAGGTAAACCAGCTGCGGGCGTCGCCGTGAGGGAACAGCTCCGGCAGCCGGTCATAGAACGCGCTGTCCCAGGCGACGATAGCGGTGACCGGCGCCTGCAGGGTCTTCGCAACGTTGCCGCTCGACAGGGCCGGGCGCAGCTTCTCTTTGCCTTCCGGTGTGCGGATGAAAACGAAGCGCGCCGGGGAGCAGTTAGCGGAGGTCGGTCCCATTTTCAGCAAGGCGTAGATTTCACGCAGCTGCTCGTCGCTGACCGGCCTGTCCAGCCAGCCGTTATGGGTTCGGGCCTCGGTAAACAGCGCGGCGCAGGCGGCCGGGCTAATGGCTTCGCTCATAGATTCTCCTGGGGGACGGGCAGCATCGCGGCCAGCCCGTCGCATAAAATAGGGTTAAAGGTGGCGGTATCGGTGACGTTGCAGGCGTGGCCGCCCCAGGCCATTTCCGCCAGCTGGCTGCCGGGGATTGCCGCCTGCAGCACGCGGGAGCAGGAGGCCGGGACCAGCAGATCGTCAGCGGCGCTGATAATCAGCGTCGGGCAGGTTATCGCTGCCGCCCGCCGCGAAAAGTCGGCCTGCTTGAGGGCGTTCAGCCTTTTCAGTAAATTCTCTTTGCCCTGGAAATGGCTGATGGCTAGCGCGTCTTCGGCCTCCAGCCGCGGCAGGCGAGAAGCCATCCACTCCGCCGGATAGAGGAACAGCGGCTGCGCTTCTACCCACGCCTGCGCGCCGCCCGCGTGCAGCAGGCGTTCGCGCACCAGAAAGCAGCGGCGGGTATGCGGGGAGAGCGTCAGCCAGCCGTTCACCAGCACCAGGGCGCTTATCGCTTCGGGATGGTCCAGCGCCAGCTGCAGACCGATCAGCGCGCCCAGGGCGTGACCGACCAGCGCAAAACGCACAATCCCCGCCGCCTGCAGCGCCGCGTTAAGCTCCTGCGCCATGGCCGCCATGCTGTAGCCGACGGGCAGCGGGCCGCCGTTTTCACCGGTGCCGTTATGGTCATAGCTCACCAGCTGATAGTGCGGTTCGAGCGCCGCCCGCTGCGGTAGCCAATAGCCGCCCGCGCCGCCGAGCCCGGCGCTCAGAACCACCGCCGGCGCGCCCGGATAAGGCGCCGGGGAGACATTTAGCTTCATCATGCCGGCTTCCCGATATGCGCGATGGTGGCTATTTCCACCAGCGCATCGGGCTTCACCAGCCCGCACTGAATGCAGAAACGCGCCGGTTTGTCGCCGGGGAAGAACTCCGCGTAGACCTCATTAATCGCGGCGTAGTTTTTCCAGTCGGTGATAAAGATGCTGTTGAAGGTCACATCCGCCATACTGCCCCCCGCCGTCTCGATAACGCTCTTGATGGTTTCCAGCACGTGGCGGGTTTGCGCCTTTGGGTCGCCGATATAGACCACGTTGTTTTGCTTATCGAACGGCAGGGTGCCGGAGACGTAAACCACGCCGTCGGCCAGCGTGCCCGGGACAAACGGGGCGATAGGCGTAGTGGTGCCTGGCGGAATAATCACCTGTTTAGGCATAACGTTTCTCCTCGGAAAAGGCGCGCGGCGCGGCGGGCTCAAGGGCGGTACAGAAGCTGGCGACATCGCTGACCCAGCCAAAGAAGGTTTCGATATTGAACAGCGCCGCCTGCTGGGCGAACGCCGGACCGGCCTGATGGGTGGCGTCTTCCAGCACGATACCGAAATACTCGAGGAAGAAGCCGTCGCGCAGGGTCGATTCCACGCAGACGTTGGTGGCAATACCGGTAAAGATCAGATGGCGGATGCCGCGGCTGCGCAGAATGCTGTCGAGCGCGGTGTTAAAGAAGCCGCTGTAGCGCGGTTTCGGCAGCACGATATCGCCGGGCTGCGGCTTAAGCTGATCGACCAGCTGATAGTCCCAGCCGCCTTTCGCCAGCAGCTTGCCCTGCAGCTCCGGGTTCTTTCGCATGGTTTTCAGCGCGTTGGATTTATGAAAATTCGGCGAACCGGGGCCGCCGGCCTCCACGTACTGGTCGTCCCAGCCGTTCTGGAACCAGATAATCAGCATCCCGGCGGCGCGCGCGGCGGCCACGGCGACGTTGATATTGTCGATAACCGGGCGGGTGGCGGAAACGTCAAATCCGGCGAGGTCGAGATAGCCGCCCTGGCTGGCGTAGGCGTTCTGCATATCGACAACAATCAGCGCGCTCTGCTGCGGCGCAAAGGTCAGGGATTCCGGGCGAGCGGGCAGGGTAATCATCAGGCAACCTCTTGAGTCATGGTGGCGATATGGTCGCGGCAGCGCATCAGCGGCTGAATGCGCTGACCAAAGGCTTCGATACCGATAAGGAAATCATCAAACGTCAGCAGCACGCCGTCGGTGCCGGGTACCGCCGCCACTTCGTCGAGCATGCGGGCGACGCTGGCATAAGAGCCGACAAGGGTGCCCATATTGATGTTGACCGCCGAGGTGGGATCGGCCATCTGGCGCACGTTGGTGTCGCTGCCGGAGCGGGTGTCTTTCTGGCTCTGTTCGGTGAGCCACGCCAGCGCTTCGTCATCGGCGCCGGCTTTGTAATGCTCCCATTTGGCGCGGGCCGCCTCGTCGGTTTCGTCGGCAATCACCATAAACAGGACGTAGGAACCGACGTCGCGGCCGGTTTTTTCCGCCGCCTCCATCATCCGCGCGGCGGTCGGGGCGAAGGCGGCAGGGGTGTTGACCCCTTTGCCGAAGCAGAAGTTGTAGTCAGCGTGCCGGGCAGAGAACGCCATACCGGCGTCGCTTTGCCCGGCGCAGATCACTTTCATCGGCTGCGACGGCTGCGGGCTGACGCGGCAGTCGTTCATGGTGAAGTAGTCGCCTTTAAAGTCGCTGCGCCCGGTTCCCCACAGGTCGCGCAGGACCTGGACATATTCGGTGAGATAGTCGTAACGGCTGGCGAAGTAGTCGTCGCCCGGCCAGATGCCCATCTGCTCGTATTCCGGCTTTTGCCAGCCGGTCACCAGATTGACGCCAAAGCGGCCGCCGGAGATAGAGTCGATAGTCGAGGCCATGCGCGCGACGATCGCCGGGGGCAGCGTCAGCGTGGCGGCGGTGGCGTAGATCTTAATGCGCGAAGTGACGGCCGCCAGTCCGGCCATCAGGGTGAAGGACTCCAGATTATGATCCCAGAATTCGGTCTTACCGCCGAAGCCGCGCAGTTTAATCATCGACAGCGCGAAATCGAAGCCGTAGTGTTCGGCTTTTTGCACGATGGCCTTATTGAGCTCAAACGTCGGCATGTACTGGGGAGCATGGGTGGAAATCAGCCAGCCGTTATTACCAATCGGAACGAAGACACCAATTTTCATACCTACCTCTCTGCATGTCGTTGAACAAGAAGGCGCGGCGCTGCATCCTGCATCTCCCTCAATCACCTCGCCTGAAAGATAAAGCAAAGGCGATGCCAGTTTTGCAAAGGCTAATGTTATTAAGGTGTTGCTGGATGGTTGCCGAAAATAGCAGCAATAAAAGTGGACTGAATGGTCAAAATCGGTGCACGAAAAAACCGCAGTCGTGCGCAATCAGGGTGCAGAGAGTCGTGTCGGCGCTGGGCTTTTGCTATGCTGATGGCGTGAAAAGAAGGAGATAACGAATGGCACAGGGCGGCGTGAAAAAGATCGGCAAACGCTCACAGGCGGTGAGCGCGAAAAAAGAGGCTATCCTGGCCGCCGCGCTGGACGCGTTCTCGCAGTTTGGTATCCACGGTACGCGGCTTGAGCAGGTCGCCGAACTGGCCGGGGTATCGAAAACGAACCTGCTCTACTACTACCCGTCGAAAGAGGCGCTGTATATTGCCGTGCTGCAGCAGATTCTGGCTATCTGGCTGGCGCCGCTAAAGGCCTTTCGCGAAGATATCAGCCCGCTGGTGGCCATCGGCGAATATATCCGCCTTAAGCTGGAGGTTTCCCGCGATCACCCGCAGGCGTCAAGGCTGTTCTGCCTGGAGATGCTGCAAGGCGCGCCGCTGCTGATGGGCGAGCTGACCGGCGATCTGAAAGCGCTGGTGGATGAAAAGTCGGCGATTATTTCCGGCTGGGTCGAGAGCGGCAGGCTGGCGCCGGTTGACCCGCAGCATTTGATCTTTATGATCTGGGCGACCACACAGCATTACGCCGATTTCGCCACTCAGGTTGAGGCGGTAACCGGCGCGACGCTGCGCGATGAGGCGTTTTTTCAGCAAACCGTCGATAACGTCCAGCGGATGATTATCGAAGGGATTCGCGTACGTTAATTGGCGGGCGGCAGCGGGCAGCTCTGATCGCCATCCTCGCACTGCAGCAGCGAGGCGAGGAACGATTCGCGCTCGACGGTTTTATCGGACATGCACTGGTTGATCAGCATCGGCTGTACGCTGCCGCCTTCAGCGCCGGAGGCGAGGAATTGACAGTCGGCGTCGCGCAGGGCAATCCACGACAGCTGCGCTTTTTTCAGCAACTCCTGCTGCTTGCCGGAGGCGCGCTTCAGCGCTTCCTGATACGTTTCATTTAGTTTTTTGTCGTCAGCCTGGTACCGCTCGGCGGTGCACTGGTTCATTTCCGTTTGATTGCTGGCGTTGCTGCATTCGTCCGCCAGCGCATGGGTGCTTGCCAGCAGCGCGGCAAAAGCGAGTAAAGTGCGTTTCATTGGTCAACTCCCATAAAAAAAGCTCCCGTCCGGGAGCCTTAATTAACCACAGCCTGCGTCTGGTGTCATTAGCTGACGTTGTGCCGTCGGCTTCCCGGGGGCGGCGCAAAGCGCCTTGCCCGGGCTACTGATAGTGCGGGCTGTGGTTGGGTAGCCCGGGTAAGGCATCAGCCGCAACCCGGGAAGCGGGCTTAGCCAATCGTCATCAGGCTGGCGTTGCCGCCGGCCGCGGCGGTATTGACGCTGAGCGAACGTTCAATATAGAGGCGCTCCAGCAGCAGATTGCTCTCGCCGCGGGCGAAGCCCTGCACCGACACGATCGCGCCATCGCGCGCCGCCACCTGTTCGCACAGCTCCCGCAGCTGATCGGAATCGCCGTGGTAGATAACCGCATCGAAAGGCTCGGTCGTCAGGGTTTCCGCTTTGGCGAAGTGGATCCGCGCGCTGACCTCACGCGGCAGCTTTTTCGCCAGCTCGCGCTGCAGAGGAGCGTCCGGCCACAGCACTTCGCAGCCAACGGCGGTCACGCCCGCCAGCTGGGTGAGCGCGTCCTGCTCATTATCGGCCACGCACAGCACGCGGTCGCGCGGCATAAAGGTCAGGGTGTTGCGCTCGCCGGTTGGCCCCGGCAGCAGACGCTGGGTTCCGGCCTGCGCCTGCTCGCTGAACTGCTGGCACAAAGCCTGCAGCTCCGGGCGATCCGCCGCCCACTGCTGTAAAGCGACCAGCGGTTTTTCCAGCAGCGTCTTCAGCTGCGCGTCCAGCGGATACTCCGCGTCCTGGCGGGCGAGGGTAATCCCGACGGCGTTCTGCGGGCGGCTGGAGAGCAGTCGATACAGATACAGCGGGCCGCCGGCTTTTGGACCCGTACCCGACAGGCCCTCGCCGCCGAACGGCTGCACGCCGACCACGGCGCCGACCATATTACGGTTGACGTACAGGTTGCCGACGTTGGCGCTGCCGGTGACCTGAGCGATGGTTTCGTCAATACGGGTATGCACGCCGAGGGTCAGACCGTAGCCGGAGGCGTTAATCTGTTTGACCAGCCCGTCCAGCTCGTTGCGGTTATAGCGCACTACGTGCAGCACCGGGCCGAAGACCTCTTTTTTCAGCTCATCGAAGCTGTCGAGCTCAATCAGCGTCGGCGGAACGAAAGTACCGCTGGTCCACTCGCGGGAATCTTCGCCGTTTTCGCGCACCGCCTGGAAGACTTTGCGCCCTTTGGCGCGCAGCGTCTGGATGTGGCGCTCAATATTCTCTTTGGCTTCGGCGTCAATCACCGGCCCGATATCGGTGGTCAGACGGCCCGGATTGCCCATCCGGCACTCGGCCATCGCGCCGCGCAGCATGGTCAGCGTATGATCGGCGATATCATCCTGCAGGCAGAGTACGCGCAGGGCGGAGCAGCGCTGCCCCGCGCTGTCGAACGCCGAGGCGAGCACATCGATCACCACCTGCTCGGTTAATGCTGAAGAGTCGACGATCATCGCGTTCATGCCGCCGGTTTCGGCGATCAGCGGCGTCGGACGACCCTGAGCATCCAGCCGGCTGGCGATATTGCGCTGCAGCAGGGTGGCGACTTCGGTTGAGCCGGTAAACATCACGCCGCGTACGCGCTCGTCGGAAGTCAGCGAGGCGCCGACGGTTTCCCCGCGGCCCGGCAGCAGCTGAATAACCCCCGGCGGTACGCCCGCTTCCAGCAGGATCGCCACGCCCTGAGCGGCGATGAGCGGCGTCTGCTCGGCCGGTTTTGCCAGCACGGTATTGCCTGCCGCCAGCGCGGCGGCAATTTGTCCGCTAAAGATCGCCAGCGGGAAGTTCCACGGGCTGATACAGACGACCGGGCCCAGCGGGCGATGGGTTTCGTTGTCAAAATCGTTGCGCACCTGACCGGCGTAGTAGTGGAGGAAGTCCACCGCTTCGCGCACTTCGGCAATGGCGTTGCTGAAGGTTTTCCCCGCTTCGCGCACCAGGATGCCCATCAGGGTCGGCATCTGGCCTTCCATCAGCACCGCGGCGCGTTCGAGGATCGCCGCGCGCTCCTGCGGCGGGGTGGCGAACCAGATTGGCGCGTTGTTAACCGCGCTGGTCAGCGCCTGCTGAACTTCGTCCTCGCTGGCTTCGCGCACGTAGCCGACGATATCTTTTGGCTCCGCCGGGTTCACGACCGGCTGCATTTCGCCTTCGGCCACCGGGTACTCCAGCATCGGCAGCGCCTGCCATTTATGCAGCGCGCTGTTTAATAACGAGGAGGAGAGGGAGGCCAGACGATGCTCGTTGGCGAGATCCAGACCGGCTGAATTGCTGCGGTCTTTGCCGTAAAGGTCGCGCGGCAGCGGGATTTTCGGGTGCGGAAGACCCACCTGGCCCTCCTGCTGGGCCAGTTTTTCCACCGCGGCGACCGGGTCGGCAACCAGTTCATCCAGCGGCAGGGTGCTGTCGGCGATCCGGTTCACGAACGAGGTGTTGGCGCCGTTTTCCAGCAGACGACGCACAAGGTAGGCCAGCAGCGTTTCGTGGGTGCCGACCGGCGCGTAGATACGGCACGGGCGGTTGAGTTTGCCATCGGCGACTTTACCGGTCACCTGCTCGTACAGCGGCTCGCCCATGCCGTGCAGGCACTGGAATTCGTACTGTCCCGGGTAGTAGTTCTGCCCGGCCAGCTGATAAATTGCCGCCAGGGTGTGGGCGTTATGGGTAGCGAACTGCGGATAGATCAGGCTCGGCACCGCCAGCAGCTTTTTCGCACAGGCCAGATAGGAGACGTCGGTGTAGACCTTGCGGGTATAGACCGGATAGCCTTCGAGACCGTCCATCTGCGCGCGTTTGATTTCGCTGTCCCAGTAGGCGCCTTTGACCAGACGAATCATCAGGCGGCGACGGCTGCGGGTCGCGAGGTCGATCAGGTAGTCAATCACGAACGGGCAGCGTTTCTGATAGGCCTGGATCACAAAGCCAATCCCGTTCCAGCCCGCCAGCTCCGGTTCAAAGCAGAGTTTTTCCAGCAGATCGAGAGAGATCTCCAGGCGATCGGCCTCTTCGGCGTCAATGTTGATACCGATATCGTACTGGCGCGCCAGCAGGGTCAGCGATTTCAGGCGCGGGTAAAGCTCTTCCATCGCGCGGTCGTACTGGGCGCGGCTGTAGCGCGGGTGCAGCGCGGAGAGCTTAATCGAAATGCCCGGTCCTTCATAAATGCCCCGTCCGTTGGAGGCTTTGCCGATGGCGTGGATCGCCTGCTGGTAGGAGACCATATAGGCCTGGGCATCGTCGGCGGTCAGCGCCGCTTCGCCCAGCATATCGTAGGAGTAGCGGAAGCCTTTGTCTTCCAGCTTGCGGGCGTTGGCCAGCGCTTCGGCGATGGTTTCGCCGGTGACGAACTGCTCGCCCATCAGGCGCATCGCCATATCGACGCCTTTACGAATCAGCGGTTCGCCGCTTTTGCCGATAATACGGTTCAGCGAGCGCGACAGGCTGGTTTCGTTGTGGGTCGAGACCAGCTTGCCGGTAAACAGCAGCCCCCAGGTGGCGGCGTTGACGAACAGCGACGGGCTGCGGCCGATATGCGACTGCCAGTTGCCGTTGCTGATTTTGTCGCGGATCAGGGCATCGCGGGTGGCTTTGTCGGGAATGCGCAGCAGCGCTTCCGCCAGACACATCAGGGCCACACCTTCCTGCGAGGAGAGCGAGAACTCCTGCAGCAGGCTCTGCACCATTCCGGCGCGGCCGCTGGCGGTTTTCTGATTGCGCAGCTTCTCCGCCAGCTGATAGGCGAGCTTGTGCGCCTGTTCGCCGAGAGTCTGCGGCAGGCGAGCCTGCTCCAGCAGCATCGGCACGGCGTCGGTTTCGGCCCAGCGCCAGGCGGCGGTGATCGACGCGCGGGAAACGGACTGCGGCAGGATCTGCTCGGCGAAATCGAGGAAGGGCTGATAAGGTTCGTCAGCCGGATGACCGGCCTCATCGCTTTCGTTCGCCGCGCCGGACAGCAGCGCCGGCAGCTCCGGCAGCGTCTCGTCGTTTTCCAGCTTTTCCAGATAGTTGAAAATGGCCTGTTTAATCAGCCAGTGCGGCGTGCGGTCAATACGGCTCGCCGCGGATTTAATGCGTTCACGCGTCGCGTCGTCAAGTTTTACACCCATGGTGGTGGTGCCCATGTCAGGAACTCCTGTAATAGAACGTCTTCGTGCCAAGATGAGGTTGCGTAGAAATATCCACCATGTTGCAACTTTGTGCAACCTTGTTAATTGAGAATTGTGTGGCAGGTAGAAAAACGCCGGGAATGTTAAAAATGATGATGAAAATAGCAGGTATTTATCCCCTGTCTAATAAGGTATTTCTATGCGTCACTTAACACTTTTGCGTGGTGCAACCGCTAAAAACGTGAGAGAGTGCAACCTATAACAAAATGAAGTTTGGTCCCGGAAGCATTTCGTGTAAATGCTGTGTTAAATCGTTTGTGAAAAAACAAAGCTTCCGTCAGGATACGGTCGCCCAATACAACCAATAGGCCATTGCCCCGTTCCGGTAGTGGATAAAACGACAAATTTGGACGCTGTCGACAAAAATTCTGGAGATTTTTACATGGCTATTAGCACACCCATGTTGGTGACTTTTATTGTTTATATTTTTGGCATGGTACTCATCGGCTTTATTGCCTGGCGCTCGACAAAGAACTTTGATGATTATATTCTCGGCGGCCGCAGCCTTGGCCCATTCGTCACCGCGCTCTCCGCCGGAGCCTCCGATATGAGCGGCTGGCTGCTGATGGGGCTACCGGGGGCGATATTTATTTCCGGTATTTCCGAAAGCTGGATTGCCATTGGCCTGACGTTAGGCGCATGGATTAACTGGAAGCTGGTGGCGGGGCGTTTGCGGGTGCATACCGAGGCGAATAATAACGCCCTGACGCTGCCGGATTATTTCACCGGCCGTTTTGAAGATAAAAGCCGCGTGCTGCGCATTATCTCGGCGCTGGTCATTTTGTTATTTTTCACCATCTATTGCGCTTCCGGTATTGTGGCCGGCGCGCGTCTGTTTGAAAGCACCTTTGGCATGAGCTACGAAACCGCGCTGTGGGCCGGGGCGGCGGCAACCATTATTTATACCTTTGTCGGCGGCTTCCTCGCGGTAAGCTGGACCGATACCGTTCAGGCCAGCCTGATGATATTCGCCCTGATCCTGACGCCGGTGATGGTGGTGATTTCCGTCGGCGGGTTTGGCGATTCCCTGGAAGTGATTAAGCAAAAGAGCATTGAGAACGTTGATATGCTCAAGGGCCTGAACTTCGTGGCGATTATTTCGCTGATGGGCTGGGGCCTGGGCTATTTTGGTCAGCCGCATATTCTGGCGCGCTTTATGGCGGCGGATTCGCATCACAGCATCGTTCACGCCCGTCGCATCAGCATGACCTGGATGATCCTCTGCCTGGCGGGCGCCGTGGCCGTCGGTTTCTTCGGAATTGCCTACTTCAATAACAACCCGGCCGTTGCCGGTGCGGTTAATCAGAACGCTGAACGCGTCTTTATCGAACTGGCGCAGATTCTGTTCAACCCGTGGATTGCCGGGATCCTGCTGTCGGCGATTCTGGCGGCGGTGATGTCCACCCTGAGCTGCCAGCTGCTGGTGTGTTCAAGCGCCATTACTGAAGATCTTTATAAAGCGTTTTTGCGTAAAAATGCCGGACAGAAAGAGCTGGTATGGATAGGACGCTTTATGGTGCTGCTCGTCGCGTTAATTGCGATCGCCCTGGCGGCCAACCCGGAAAACCGCGTGCTGGGTCTGGTGAGCTACGCATGGGCTGGCTTTGGCGCAGCGTTTGGCCCGGTGGTGCTGTTCTCGGTGATGTGGTCACGAATGACCCGTAACGGTGCACTGGCCGGGATGATCATCGGCGCCTTAACGGTCATTATCTGGAAGCAGTTCGGCTGGCTGGGCCTGTATGAAATCATCCCAGGCTTTATCTTTGGTAGCCTGGGGATTGTGGTCTTCAGCCTGCTGGGTAAAGCGCCTTCCGCCGAGATGCAGCGACGCTTCGCCGAAGCGGACGCCCATTATCACTCCGCACCGCCGGTGCGCGCGACCGCCGAGTAAGCCTCCGCAACCCCATCAAGCCCGCGTAATGCGGGCTTTGTTATTTATGTCTCTTGCTAATGGCTTGAAAATACGCTGATATCTCAGCACAAATAACAATGAGGGTAGCAAAATGAGTTTCAAACAGGGTGCAGTGGCGCTGGTACTGGCAGGGATATTAAGCGGCTGCGTAGCGCCCGCCGCGAAGAGGGCTCCGGCGGCGGACGCTAACGCCTGCCCGGCGGATAACGCCATGGTGCAAACCACGCTTTATTTCGGCTTAAGCCGTCCGGCCGGGAAGGATATTACCGCGCAGGAGTGGCAGCAGTTCGTTGACCGCGACGTGACGCCGCGCTTTCGCGATGGCCTGACGGTCTTTGACGCGCGCGGGCAGTGGCTGGGCAATGACGGTACCGTGGCGCGCGAGCAGAGCAAAGCGCTGATGCTGATTCACGGCAAAGATGAGAAGAGCGAAGAGGGGATTGAGGCGCTGCGCACGACCTATAAATCACGCTTTGCTCAGGAGTCGGTGATGCGCGTTGACCAGCCGGTCTGCGTACATTTTTAATTTGAATCAGGTGATATTCCCGGGTTGCGGCTAACGCCTTACCCGGGCTACATAGCTACGCGGGCCTGTTACCCCGGGGTAACAGGCCAAACGCGCTTCGGTTACAGTACCAGCCCCGCAAAGCTGGCGGAGAGCAGGCTGACCAGCGTTGCGCCATACACCAGGCGCAGGCCAAAGCGGGAAACGATATTCCCCTGCTGCTCGTTCAGGCCTTTAATCGCCCCGGCGATAATGCCGATAGAGGCAAAGTTGGCGAAGGAAACCAGGAACACGGATAAAATTCCCAGCCCGCGCGGCGTCATGCTGGCGGCTATTTTTTGCAGCTCAATCATGGCGACAAATTCATTGGCCACCAGTTTCGTCGCCATAATACTCCCGGCGTTCAGCGCATCGCTAAGCGGAATGCCAATCAGCCACGCCAGGGGATAAAAGATGTAGCCGAGGATCTGCTGGAAGCTCAGGCCAAATATCGTGGCGAACAGGGCATTTATGGCGCTAATTAAGGCGATAAAACCAATCAGCATCGCCAGAATAATCATCGCGACTTTAAAACCGGCCAGAATATATTCACCGAGCATTTCAAAGAAGCTCTGGGATTCATGCAGTTTTTCAAGCTTGATCTCCTCCTCGCTGCCCGGACGCGTCGGGTTAATGATCGACAGCACAATAAAGGTGCTGAACATATTCAGGATCAGCGCGGCGACGACGTATTTCGCGTCGAGCATACTCATATAAGCGCCGACGATGGAGAGCGACACCGTCGACATCGCGGTGGCCGACATGGTGAACAGGCGGCGGGAAGAGAGATCGCCGAGCACGCCTTTATAGGCAATAAAGTTCTCTGATTGACCGAGAATCAGCGAACTGACCGCGTTGAAGGACTCCAGCTTACCCATACCGTTAACCTTTGACAGCAGAGTGCCAATCAGGCGAATAAAAATTGGCAGAATACGCCAGTGCTGAAGAATACCGATGAGCGCGGAGATAAAGACAATGGGGCACAGCACGCCAAGGAAAATAAACGCCAGCCCTTTTTCACTCATGCCGCCAAATACAAAGTTGGTGCCTTCGGCGGCAAAGCCGAGCAGTGATTCAAAAAAGGATGCGATATTTTTCACTAGCCACAGGCCGCTTTCGGCGTGGAGAAAAAAGAAAGCCAGGGCAACTTCAATAATAATTAACTGGATAATATAGCGAATGCGGATTTTTTTACGGTCGTAGCTGGCAAGCCAGGCAAGGGCGAGGATAACCACCAGCGCCAGCAGGAAGTGCAAGAATTGAGTCATGTCGTTTATTTCGCAGGTCAATAAGGCCGCCATTTAGCCACAGCTGGGCAGCCGGGTAAATATCTGGCGCAAAAAATCCCGTCCTCCTGCCCCGAGGGGCCTGGGCTGCGAGATAATCGCGCAAGTCATTATTTGTTCGCGACTGATTTACAAATCGTCATCATTCACTCCACATTTCACTTGTGTTTCTGATTATTGTAATGATAATCACTATCATAAATATTTACCTATCTTTGCATCAGTTGACTGCGGTTCACATTTAAGGGTGTTGGCATGTTTGTCCCATTTCTCATCATGTTACGTGAAGGCCTGGAAGCTGCGCTGATTGTCAGCCTGATTGCCAGCTATCTGAAACGCACCCAGCGCGGTAGCTGGATTGGCGTCATGTGGATTGGGGTGCTGCTTGCGGCGGCGCTGTGCCTGGGCCTCGGAATTTTTATCAACGAAACCACCGGCGAGTTTCCGCAGCGCGAGCAGGAGCTGTTCGAAGGCATCGTGGCGGTGGTGGCGGTGTGCATTCTGACCTGGATGGTGTTCTGGATGCGTAAGGTGTCGCGCAACGTCAAACAGCAGCTTGAGCAGGCGGTTGATAATGCCCTCCAGCGCGGAAATAACCACGGCTGGGCGCTGGTGATGATGGTCTTTTTCGCCGTTGCGCGTGAAGGCCTGGAATCGGTCTTTTTCCTGCTCGCCGCTTTCCAGCAGGATGTCGGAATCTGGCCGCCCATCGGCGCGATGCTCGGCCTGGCGACGGCCATCGTTTTAGGGTTCCTGATCTACTGGGGCGGCATCCGCATGAATCTCGCCGTCTTTTTCAAATGGACCAGCCTGTTTATTTTACTGGTGGCCGCAGGCCTCGCCGCGGGGGCTATCCGCGCCTTTCATGAGGCCGGACTGTGGAACCATTTCCAGGCGGTCGCCTTCGACCTGAGCAACGTCATTTCGACGCACACCCTATTCGGCACGCTGCTGGAAGGGATCTTCGGCTATCAGGAAACGCCGACCGTCAGCGAAGTGGCGGTCTACTTTATCTATTTGATCCCGGCGCTGGTGCTGTACGTCTCGCCGCCGGGTAAAAAAACCACCGCATCCCGGGCAGCGTAGTCGGGCATCGCGGATTGCAATAGTGACAACATACTTATCGAAAGGGATGGTCATGATGAATCATTTTCGTCGTAATGCGCTGCAGCTTACGCTTGCTGCGCTGTTCAGTTCGGCTTTTTACGCCCAGGCGGCCGATATTCCGCAGGTCAAAGTGACCGTCACCGACAAACAGTGCGAGCCGATGAACGTCACCGTGAAGGCGGGTAAAACCCAGTTCATCATTCAGAACCACAGCCAGAAAGCGCTGGAGTGGGAGATTCTGAAAGGGGTGATGGTGGTGGAAGAGCGGGAGAATATCGCCCCCGGCTTTACGCAAAAGCTGACGGCCAACCTGCAGCCGGGTGAATATGATATGACCTGCGGCCTGCTGACTAACCCGAAAGGCAAACTGACGGTGACCGGCGAGGCGACCAAAGATGCCGCCAAAGCCGATGCGCTGCTCAGCCTGGGTGAAGCCATTACCGCCTATAAAGCCTGGGTTAGCGCCGAGACCGCGGAGCTGGTTAGCGGCACGAAAGCCTTTACCGATGCGGTGAAAGCGGGCGATATCGAGAAGGCGAAAGCGCTGTACGCGCCGACGCGCCAGCACTATGAGCGTATCGAACCGATCGCCGAACTGTTCTCCGATCTCGATGGCAGCATTGACGCCCGCGAGGATGACTACGAGAAAAAAGCCGAAGATCCGAAATTCACCGGCTTCCACCGGCTGGAAAAAGCGCTGTTTGGCGATAACAGCGTCAAGGGAATGGATAACTATGCCGATCAATTGAACGCTGACGTTCTCGAGCTGCAAAAACGCATTAGCGAACTGGCGTTTCCGCCGTCAAAAGTGGTCGGCGGCGCGGCCGGTCTGATTGAAGAAGTGGCCGCCAGCAAAATCAGCGGCGAAGAAGATCGCTACAGCCATACCGACCTGTGGGATTTCCAGGCCAACATTGACGGCGCGCAGAAAATCGTCGACCTGCTGCGTCCGCAGCTGCAAAAAGAGAACAGCGCGCTGCTGGCGAAGGTGGATGCCAACTTCAAAAAGGTGGACGCCATTCTCAGCAAATACCGCACCAAAGATGGCTTTGAGACCTATGACAAGCTGACGGATGCCGATCGTAACGCGCTGAAAGGCCCGATCACCACGCTGGCGGAAGATTTGGCCCAACTGCGCGGGATCCTGGGTCTGGACTAAGGCGATGGCTGAGCAAAAATATGATGTTAATCAACCGTCCCGGCGGCGGTTGTTAAAAGGGATCGGCGCGCTTGGCGGCGCGCTGGCGATATCCGGCGGCTGCCCGGTGGCGCACGCGGCAAAAGACAATAGCTCTCCGGGCACGGTGTCGCCGGATGCGCGTCAGGAAGCGCAGCCGTTTTATGGTCCACATCAGGCAGGAGTGCTGACTCCGCAGCAGGCGTCGATGATGATTGTCGCCTTTGATGTGCTGGCCAGCGATAAAGCGGACCTTGAGCGGCTGTTTCGCCTGCTGACCCGGCGTATCGCCTTTCTGACCAAAGGCGGTCCCGCGCCGGAGACGCCGAACCCGCGGCTGCCGCCGATGGACTCAGGCATTCTCGGGCCGTGGATCGCCCCGGATAATTTGACGATCACTGTCTCGGTGGGGCATTCGCTGTTTGACGAGCGTTTCGGCCTGGCTAATCATGCGCCGAAGAGGCTGCAAAAGATGACGCGTTTTCCGAACGATTCGCTGGATGCGGCGCTGTGCCACGGCGATCTGCTGCTGCAAATTTGCGCCAACACCCAGGATACGGTAATTCACGCCCTGCGGGATGTGATTAAGCACACCCCGGATTTGCTCAGCGTGCGCTGGAAGCGGGAAGGGTTTATCTCCGACAGCGCCGCGCGCAGCAAGGGTAAAGAGACGCCGGTGAATCTGCTGGGCTTCAAAGACGGCACCGCGAATCCGGTGAGCACCGATAAGGCGCTAATGGATAAAGTGGTGTGGGTCACCGCCGACCAGGGAGAGCCTGCGTGGGCGACGGGCGGCAGCTATCAGGCGGCGAGGATTATTCAGTTCCACGTTGAGTTCTGGGATCGCACGCCGCTGAAAGAGCAGCAGACTATTTTTGGCCGCGATAAACTGAGCGGCGCGCCGCTTGGGATGAAGCATGAGCACGATGTCCCGGATTACAGCAAAGACCCTGACGGCGATTCCATTGCGCTCGATAGCCATATTCGTCTGGCGAACCCGCGTACCCCGGAAACCGAATCCAGCCTGATGATGCGCCGGGGCTATAGCTATTCGCTGGGGGTGACCAATTCCGGTCAGCTGGACATGGGGCTGCTGTTTGTTTGCTACCAGCACGATCTGCAAAAAGGCTTCCTGACGGTGCAAAAGCGCCTGAATGGAGAAGCGCTGGAGGAGTACGTGAAGCCCATTGGCGGCGGCTATTTCTTTGTTCTGCCAGGGGTTATCGACGATCGGCATTATCTCGGGCAATCGCTGCTCGAAGCCTGACGTACCTGCCCGCAAGGGCAGGGCGTTTTCTGCTGTTTTTCCATTCATTTTTTGTATTTCCTGCCTTGTTTCATTTTTCTGTAATCTTATAGTCGGAAACTCTCCTCAGCTGCGATGAGAATTATTTGTTGTCTGTGTGTGAAAAATAAGTTGCGCTTAGAATTATTTCTGATGTACTTATTACAGGCGCGGTAGTTCTCGGCAGTAGTCTCGTTTCATTATGGAGATCGCGAATGCCCGATTGCTGTAACGGAAAACGTCAAACCCCAGACCGTACTCATCAGCACGGGAGCCCAACTTCCGGCCGCGATTTTCACACCGCAAAATCCTTCTCCTCTATCAAAGAAAACCAGAACCCAGGCAAGGTTACCGGTGCGCGTAGCCGTGACCCTCTGCCAATTCGTCAGGCAAGCAATGGCTTACAAGGAAGCCAAACCTCAATCGTTAGTGCGCATAATCGCGTCGATCGTGGCGCGTGTGATGTAAACCAACAACGCAAGGTGCTATCCATGGGAAGACAAAAAGCAGTGACCAGAGCTCGTCGTGAGGCCAAACGTGTGCTGAGACAGGATTCGCGAAGCCATAAGCAGCGCGAAGAAGAATCGGTCACATCGCTTGTGCAAATGAGTGGCGTAGAAGCCATTGGCATGGCGCGGGATAGCCGCGACGCATCGCCAATCGAAGCGCGCAATGACGCTCAGGCGCATTATTTGAATGCCATCGACAATAAACAGCTGATCTTCGCCACGGGCGAGGCCGGGTGCGGTAAGACCTGGATTAGCGCGGCAAAAGCAGCTGAAGCCCTGATCCATAAGGATGTGGACAGAATTATTGTTACCCGTCCCGTTCTGCAGGCCGACGAAGATCTCGGCTTCTTACCGGGAGATATCGCCGAGAAGTTTGCTCCCTATTTCCGACCGGTCTATGACGTGCTGGTGAGAAGGCTAGGGGCTTCCTTTATGCAGTACTGCCTGCGTCCGGAAATCGGCAAGGTGGAAATCGCGCCGTTCGCCTATATGCGCGGACGTACATTTGAAAATGCGGTGGTGATTCTGGACGAGGCCCAGAACGTGACCGCTGCGCAAATGAAGATGTTTTTGACCCGCCTCGGGGAGAACGTGACGGTTATCGTCAACGGCGACATTACCCAGTGCGATTTACCTTCAGGCGTACGGTCGGGTCTGACCGATGCGCTGGCGCGTTTTGAAGAGGATGAGATGGTGGGTATTGTGCGCTTTACAACCGATGATTGCGTGCGCTCAACGCTTTGCCAGCGCGCGCTGAAAGCCTACTACTGAGTTCTTCTGCGTCTGCAAAGCCCGGGTGACCGGGCTTTGTTTTTTGCTGCACTACAGAAGAGCCTGCAGTGAAGGAGCGGCCATCGTGGCTTCAAACGGAACGATCTCGACTTTCGCTACGCCCGATTGCTGAAATGGATCCTGGCTCAGCCAGTTTTGCAGCCCATCCATATCATCGCCTTTAGCCAGAATCACGCCGCCGGACATGGGGATTTTACGCCCCGAAGCGAGAAATATTCCGTCAGCATAGCCTTGCTTTAGCCATTCCACGTGCGCAGCAAGCTGGGCGTCTACCTGATCAAGCGGTTTAACGTAAGTCAGAACAACAACGGCAATGGTGCTCATTTTCCTTCCTTAACATTTAAATGTAACGCTGCAGAAGCTTATCATTCACGTGAACAGCGCTTCAGGTTTTTTTAATCAACTGACGCGGTGGGTGTCTGGACGAGCGCAGGATCGATTAAAATGTCCAGGTGATTGCCGCGGTCACGGAACCTTCATTGCGCCGTGAGACTATCGGGCTGTCAGCGGCGTGTTCTCCGAGCCAGGTATAGCCGGCGCTGAGCGTGGAACCCCAATGCTCGTCATATTGATGGCTCCAGGTCAGCGCGTTGTCGATGCCGTAAAATCCGCCGGGTGCGCGATAGGGGCGATAGCCGGAACGGGCGCTCTGCCGTTGATCGACCCCGTAAAACGTATTGGCGTACCGGCCGTCGCCAAACAGCGCGGCGGACTGTAAGGCAACGGTGTCCTGCGAGTTCTGGAGCAGCAGCAGGGTTGCGGAGGTCTGATAATGCACGCCCTGGGCGTCGGTAAGCGGAAGCGTAGCCTTACCTTCAACGGTGAGCCACGGCGTGACCGACCAGCCGACGGCGAAGGCGGTATTCATGGTGGCTTTAATATTACCCATCCCCTTCAGCGTATTCGCCCCATCGCGCCAGCCTGAGTTTTTTTCCGCTCGCCCGAGGTCATAACCGAGCGTGTGCTCGAAGTAGAGACCGCTGTCGCCAGCCAGGTCATAACCTATGCCTTTTTGACTATCAATAAAGAAAGCGCCTTTCCGCCCCTGTAGTACGGGAACCACCTGCCAACTCTGCTTGTCAGAGCCGCTGTAACGAGGCGCGTATTTTCCGCCCACCCCGATAGTCAGCCCATCGGAAGGCGCGGCGGCTTCATCGGCACGCGCGCCGGGTGTTATCGCCATTAAAAACGGCACGACCATATACGGCGAGATTTTTCTGGCTATCATACTGTTCTCCACGTGGACGCGGGCGCCGTCGATAAGGACGCGCCGCAGAATGCCGGTGCAGTATGGTTTTGCTGAATCAATGAACGGTCGGGATAGTGTTAAGAAACGGTCAAGGTGAACAGATGTTGTCCAGAAGAGTGTTGATAATTGAAGATGACGCCGATGCGGCCGGGGTGCTTGAGGCCTATTTACGCCGGGAAAACTATGATGTGGCGGTCACCGTGGATGGCCTCGCCGGACTGGATATGGCGCAGCGCTGGAAACCCGATCTGATTCTGCTGGACGTGATGCTGCCCGGACTGAACGGGACCGAGGTGCTGGCCAGCCTGCGGCGGAAAAGCGATGTGCCGGTGATTATGGTTACCGCGATGGGGGATATGCCCGATCGTATTGGCGCGCTGCGCTATGGCGCCGACGATTATGTGGTGAAACCCTATCATCCCGGCGAAGTGGTGGCGCGAGTTCAGGCCGTGCTCCGGCGGAGCCGCAAAGCGGAGACGCAGGAAGACATTCTGCGCTGGCAGGGGCTGGAGGTGGACGTCGCTGCCATCGTCGCGGCCGTCAGCAATCCGGGGGAACCTGTCCATATTCTCGATCTTACCCCGACCGAGTTTTCGCTTCTGGCTACGCTGATGCGCGCCCCCGTCCGTCCCTTTTCGCGACAGTATCTGCTGGAGCGCTGCCTTCCTGAGAGCGAAGCGCTTGAGCGCGTGGTGGATACGCATATTTATAACCTGCGTAAAAAACTGGAGGGGGCGGGGGTATCCGGGGTGCTAGTCAACGTTCGCGGCGTGGGCTACAGGTTCAGACAGCCATGATGAAGACCCGTCACTCCTCTCTCTGGCGCTGGATTTGCGGGCGCATTCTGGCACTGGCCATCGGCAGCGTGATGGTTATCGCCACCTGTATGTGGCTGCGTTTCGCCGTGCAGAACTATTGGATCATGCACAAAATGCCGCCCGCTTTGCGGGAGGAATTCATTGCGCTCAGCCGCAATCCGGAGGCCAACCCGGCGCGTTTTCATCAGATTGTCGATACCTGGTGGGGATTGAGCTATTCCACGCCCTCTATCGCCTCGGCGGACTGGGTGACCGTGGCGGTGCTGGTGCTGGTCATGATCCCCTTCATTGTCGTTATGGGGCTCCGCTACGCCCGTCCACTCTCGCTGCAGTTCAGCCGTCTTCGTGATGCGGCGAAGGACGTCACCGGGGGGCAATTTGGCCGCCAGGCGGAGCTGATTGAGGACGCGCCAGCGGAAATGATCCGCTTTGCTGCCGACTTTAACAAAATGACCGGCCAGCTGGCCCGCTATGATAAAGAACTCCGCGCCTCGCATGTTGCGATGGCGCATGAGCTTCGCTCCCCGCTGACGGCGGCGATTGGCCGTCTGCAGGGCATGCTGGATGGCGTTTTTGATACCCAGCCGCAGCAGCTGGAGATGGTGATGAAACAACTCCAGCATCTGAATCGATTGACCGATGAGCTGCATCTGCTTTCCCTGGCGGATGCCGGCAATCTGGTGCTCGATGAGCGGCCATTTTGTCTGGATGAGCTCCTTCAGGAGCGAGCCGCATGGTTAACGCCGCAGGCGGACGCGCAGAGCGTGACGATCGCCATTCAGCCATCGCCGTCCTGTCCCTTCCGCGGCGATGCTTTTCGCATGGGCCAGGTATTTAGCGTACTGATGGAAAATGCCGTACGCTACGGGCGCAGAGGGGGACATCTGGCAATTACGCTGCGCCGCGGCGAGGGCGCTTACACCATTGATTTTGTCGATGACGGGCCCGGCGTGGCGAGGCATTTTTTACCGGATATGTTTGAACGTTTTACCCGCGAGGAGGCGTCCCGCGCCAGACACTCCGGCGGCAGCGGCCTCGGATTATCCATTGCGCGCGCTATCTGCGTGGCGCACGGGGGGCGCATCAGCGCGTCGCTACCGGCGAGCGGCGGCCTGCAGATTCGCGTTGTTCTGCCGTACGCTCCCGCCGCAGAAGAAAACAGCCTGCCTTGATAATCCCTTGACACAACATCGAGCCATTCTCGATGAATGTGTCATGTAATGGCGCCATTTCCCGAACGGAGTGGCGTTATGTTATATGAGTTAGTTCTTTCCCTTCGTCAGTGCGTGTACGCTTTGCTCGGCGCAGAACGGACGCTATCCTGGTTTGCGCTGTTGCCGCCGATCGTATTGATCCTGATGATCGTACCGCTTGTGGGCTGCGGCGATAAAAGCGCCGAAAAGCCCGCGCCGGCCCGCCCGGTGCGCTACGTGGTGGTGGGTTCCCCGGCGACGCTTCCCGCTCTGGAAAGAACGGGCGAAATCCACGCGCATGATGAGACGGCCCTGAGCTTTCGTACGGCGGGCAGGATGCTGACGCGCGCGGTGGATGTCGGCGATCGGGTCAACTACGGGCAGCTGCTGGCGACGCTTGAAGAGACCAGCGCGCGAAATCAGCTGGACAGCGCGACGGCTGATGATGAGAGCGCTCGAGCGACCGCCCGGGTCGCCGCGCTGAACGTTAACCGGATGCAGAAGCTCATCGCCACGGGCGCAATCGCCCGCTCTCAGCTGGACAGCGCGCAGGCGGACTGGCTGGTCGCCAGCGCCCGGGTGAAGAGCAGCGAGGCCGCTTTGCGCAACGCCAGGGAAAGCCTGGGCTGGACGCGTCTTACTTCGCCGGGTGAGGGGGTTATCACGGCGGTCAGCGCCTCTCCCGGTCAGGTGGTCAGCGCCGGAGAGACGGTGGTGACGCTGGCGGCGGGTCAGGCGCGCGATGTGGTGTTTGATATCCCGGATCCCGCTAAGGTTGAGGCGCAAAGGGCGGAAGAATTTCAGGTTGCTTTGCTCAGCGATGCCGGGGTGAAGGCCTATGCTGTTTTGCGTGATATTAGCCCACAGGCCGATCCCCAGACCCGGACATGGCGCGTCAGGGCAACGCTCAAGAAACCGCCCGCCGCGATGGCGCTGGGCGCCAGCGTCACGGTAAGGCTGCCGTCATCAGGCTCGACGGGGTACGCCATACCGGCTTCTGCGCTGAGCCGCTGCGGAGATAAACCGGCCGTCTTTGTGATTACCCCGCAGATGCAGGCGCAGCTGCGCGTTGTCGTTCTCGCCAGCTACACGGCTTCTTCCGCGATCATCGCCTCCGGCCTTGTGCCCGGCGATCGGGTTATTACCGCCGGCGTTAGCAAACTGCGCCCGGGCGAAAAAGTCGTCGCCGGAGAGAGGCTGCCGTGAAAATAGCGCCGTCAAAAAATCGCTTTAACCTTTCTGCATGGGCGCTGGAAAACCCGCAAATGGTCAGTTTCTTTATGCTGCTGATTATGGTTATCGGTTCGCTCAGCTATACGCTGCTGCCGCGAAATGAAGATCCGGCTTTCACTATCAAAACGGCGGTAGTCTCGGCGCAGTGGCCGGGCGCGTCGGTAACGGATACCACGCATCTGGTGACGGATGTCCTGGAGAAAAAATTACAGGAAACGCCCTGGCTCGATTATATCGAAAGTGAAACCCGAGCCGGGCAAACGGTTATCTATATTAATCTCCGCGATGACACCCCGGCGCACAACGTCCCGGCGATCTGGTACCAGATCCGCAAAAAAATGCAGGATATTGCGCCATCGCTGCCGGAAGGCGCGCAGGGACCGAGCGTGAACGATGAGTTTGACGACACGTACGGCACCATTTACGGATTTATCCCTGACGGATATAGCCTTGAGGAGGTGCGACAGCGGGTGGAGACGATCCGCCGTGAACTGATGTCCGTGCCGGATATCGGCAAAACGGTCCTCCTTGGCGAGCCGCAGGAGCAGATAGTCATCGCTTTTTCACCCGCCCGGCTGGCCGGTATGGGGCTTACCATTCAGCAGGTTGCGGACGCTCTGAAGGCCCAGAATGCCGTGGTGCCGGCAGGAACCCTGCGCACCGGGCAGGAGAATATCACCCTAAACGTCAGCGGGGCCCTCAGGAGCGAAGCGAGCCTGCGCGCCGTCATCCTGCACATCAACGATCGCTATCTTCCCCTGACCGATATTGCCACGATTGAAAGAAGCGCGGCCGAACCGCCTTCAGCGGCGTTTCGCGTTAACGGACGTCCTGCCGTTGGGCTGGCGATTTCCATGGCGCCGACGGGCAATATGCTGCGCTTTGGCGAGACGCTGAATAACAGAATGCGCGCCATCGGCGCCGGGCTGCCGCACGGCATCGAGATAGTTAAAGTGGCTGACCAGTCGGCGGTGGTCAGCGGCGCCGTAAGCGGGTTTGTCCGGGTACTGGTGGAAGCCGTGCTGATTGTGCTGGCGGTTTCTTTTGTCTCGCTGGGATTAAGGGCCGGGCTGGTGGTGGCCGCGGCGATCCCGCTGGTGCTGGCGTTGACCTTTGCCGGGATGCTGCTGGCAGGCATTGGTCTACAGCGCATCTCTCTCGGGGCCCTGATCGTTGCGCTAGGGCTGCTGGTGGATGATGCCATGATCGCCGTGGAAACCATGGTATCCCGGCTTGAGGCCGGCGATACGCGACGGCAGGCGGCGACGTACGCTTTCCAAACCACGGCATTTCCGATGTTGACCGGTACGCTGGTCATGATTGCCGGGTTTATTCCCGTCGGTTTTGCCTCATCCAGCGCGGGCGAATACTGCTTTTCGCTGTTTGCCGTGGTGCTGATGGCGCTTCTGAATTCATGGGTCGTGGCGATTCTGTTCTCCCCTTTGACCGGAACGTGGCTGCTGCCGGAAAAGCTGAAACATCGTGCCGCAGGCCCGGGCCGCATGGCGCGGGGATATGGACGACTTCTGCGCACGGTGCTGCGCCACCGGCTTGCCACCCTGGGAATAGCGCTGGCCGCGCTGGGGCTGTCGGTGTACGGGACCACGTTTATGCAGGGGGAGTTTTTCCCTTCATCGGATCGCCCGGAGCTGCTGGTCAGCCTGACGCTTCCGGCCAATGCTTCGCAGACGGAAACGGAGAAACAAACGGAGAGGCTGGAAAGGGCGCTCGCCGGGAATCGCAACATTGACCATTATTCGACCTATATTGGGGCGGGCGCCATCCGCTTTTATCTGCCGATGGATGTTCTGCTGGATAATGAAAATACGGCGCAGCTGGTGGTGGTGGCGAAAGACCTGGCCGCCCGCGACCGCCTGCGGGAACAGTTAAACGCGCTGCTGACCACGCAATTCAGCGATCTGACCTCGCGCGTTTCGCCTCTGGAGCTAGGGCCTCCGGTGGGCTGGCCGATCAAATACCGGGTCAGCGGGCCGGATTATCTCAAGGTCAGAGAGTATGCCGGGCGTCTGGCCGAGGCGATAGGGCGCTCGCCGTTAACCCGGGAGGTAAACCAGACCGCCGGCGAGCCGGAGAGAACCATCGTCCTGCAGGTGAACCAGACTGCCGCGCGGGCGGCGGGAGTGTCATCGCAGAGCCTGGCGCAGACGCTTAATACCGTCTGGTCAGGCACGACGGTCACATCGCTGAGAGACAATGACCGGCTGGTTGATGTGGTGCTGCGGGCGAACGACAGCGAGCGATTGAATCTTGCCACCCTGTCATCGCTGACGGTTGAGGGGCGCGGTGGAGAAAAAGTTCCCCTCAGCGCGGTGGCCACCCCGACCTGGGGAGTGGACGATCCGGTGCTCTGGCGTCGGCAAAGATTGCCGTTTATCACCGTACAAACCGACCTCGCGCCGGGGATGCGGGCAGAAGGCGTATCGAACGGTCTGCGCCCGACGGTGGATCAACTGCGAGCTGGGTTACCCACCGGTTACAGCATTGTCGAAGGCGGAGTGGTTGCGGAGTCCGAAAAAGGCAACAGCTCGGTATTGAATATTTTACCCGTCACCCTCGGCATTATGCTGTTATTGCTGATGCTTCAGCTGCGGCGCTATTCTCGTATGCTGCTGGCTCTGTTCATGGCCCCGTTCGGCTTGCCGGGGATTGTTATGGCCATGCTGCCGGGCGACACGCCAATGGGATTTGTGGCTCTGCTCGGCGTCATCGCGCTGGCGGGGATGATTATCCGCAATGCCGTGATACTTATCACTGAAGTCGACGGCAATCTGGCTCAGGGCATGGAAAGCGATGCCGCTATTATTGCCGCCGCAGAGCACCGGGCCAGGCCGATATTTCTGACCGCCTGCGCCGCGATACTGGGTATGGTCCCCATCTCTCACCAGGTATTCTGGGGACCGATGGCGTATGCCATCATTGGCGGGCTGATTGTCGCGACGCTCGTCACGTTAACCGTGCTGCCGGCGTCCTTTAGCCTGCTGCTGGAGAGGGGAGGATACCGGGAAAAACGTCCCGCCGCTTAATAACACAGGATGGCCGGGGGCGACCCCGGTCGGGGTGCTATATGCGAAAAAAAAGCCCGTACTTGCGTACGAGCTCTTCTTAAAATATGGCGGTGAGGGGGGGATTGACTCGCTGCGCTCGCCGTTACTCGGCCCGTCCCTGGGCCTCGCCCCTGCGGGGCCAGCGCAGCCGCTGTTCAAAATTGCTCCCGGCAATTTTGTCGGGGCAGATTCCTCGCAGGCTCGTCATCTGTCCAACTGGCTGTCGCCATTTGTCGAACCCCGGTCGGGGCTTCTCATCCCCCCCGGCGGGGTGCTATATGCGAAAAAAAAGCCCGTACTTGCGTACGAGCTCTTCTTAAAATATGGCGGTGAGGGGGGGATTCGAACCCCCGATACGTTGCCGTATACACACTTTCCAGGCGTGCTCCTTCAGCCACTCGGACACCTCACCATATTGTTTTGTCGCTCACCTTGGGTGGGCAACGGGGCGCTACTATAGGGAGTTGCGCTAAAACGGTCAAGCAGTATTTATGCTTTCGCTATCGTTCGGTTAAGCAATGAACACTGCCCCGCCGTAGCACGGCGGGGCAGTCATTTTAACGCTGTGAATCAAGCTGTTCGTTATTCTTCACCACGTCCTGAGCTTTGGAGTAGCTCTCAATCAGCAGCTGGTATGCCGGGAAGACCTTGGTATACACCTCGGCCCACTCAGCGGCATCCGGGCGATTCCAGGTGCGCTGCAGTTCAGAAGCAACCGCTGCGGTATCCATCGGTACGACGCCAGCCTGGACGACGCGGGCGAGGGTGATTTCCTGCGCCATCTTGCTATAGGTACCGGAAGCATCAATGACGGCAAAAACCTTATAGCCATCGGCGACGGCGGCAATGGACGGGAACGCCATGCAGACGCTGGTAATGGTACCGGCGATAATCAGCGTTTTACGCCCGGTTGCTTTTACTGCGGCAACAAATTCCGGGTTATCCCACGCGTTAATCTCTCCTTTACGCGCAATATATTGCGCATGGGGCGCGTTCGCATGAATCTCAGGGATCAGCGGGCCGTTTGGTCCCTGCGGCACTGACGCCGTGGTGATCACCGGGATCCCGGCTAATGAAGCCATCTTCGCCAGCGCGGCGGCGCGCGCCCGCAGCTCCGGCATCGGCATATCACCCACGGTCTGGAACAGACCGCTCTGGTGGTCAATCAGCAGCATGGCGGTATCATTGACATCAATAACCGGACGAGAACCATTAAAGTTAGCTGGGGTAGACATATTATTCACCTCATTCAATATCAGATTTGGCCGAAGTGGCCGCTATTAAAATCACGAACCGCTTCCGCGATTTGTGCTTTGGTATTCATCACAAAGGGGCCGTAGCCCACGATCGGCTCCTGCAGCGGTTCACCGGCCATCAGCAGTACTTTTGCGTTGCTACTGGCCGAGAGGTGGAGCGCTTCTCCTTTCTGGCTGAGCACCACCAGCTGACCCTCGCGGGCGCTACCCTCGCCGTTCACCACCACTTCACCTTCCAGAACGACCAGCGCCGTACTCCAGCCGGCAGGCTGATGCAGCGTGATTTCCTGGCTCTGGTTAAGCTGCAGGTCCCAGACGTTAAGCGGAGAAAACGTGTGCGCAGGGCCGACAATATCTCCGTAGCGCCCGGCAATAACCCGCATATGGCCCGCATTATTCGGCAGCTCAACGTCAGGAATCACATCAGCAGTGATGCTCTGGTATCCCGGCTGCGTCATTTTGTCTTTCGCCGGGAGGTTGACCCAGAGCTGAATCATCTTCAGCTCGCCGCCGGTACGGGTAAATTCCGCCGAGTGGAACTCTTCATGCAGGATCCCGGCGCCTGCGGTCATCCACTGCACATCGCCCGGTCCAATGACGCCGCCTCTGCCGGTAGAGTCACGATGTTCAACTTCGCCGGAATAGACCACGGTGACGGTTTCAAATCCGCGATGCGGATGTTCGCCGACGCCGCGTTTGCCTGTCCCCGCCGGGAAGTGATGGGGGCCTGCGTAGTCGAGCAGCAGGAAGGGGCTTAGCTGTTCGCCATGCGTCTGGTAAGAGAACATTGAGCGAACCGGGAAACCATCGCCTACCCAGTGCTGTGAAGGTGCGGTGTAGATACCTGTAATTTGTTTCATGGCAGTCTCCTGAATAGCTGTTTCTGATGTGAATAAGCATATATTCGCCACTAATAGTCCGCTAGATAGCAAAAATGACCTATACTGTTCTAAAAATGGAACGATGGGGGAAGGATGCAGGATCTCAATGACTTAGCCTGGTTCGTACAGGTGATCGATCACGGTGGTTTTGCCGCGGCGGGCAGGGCGCTCGATCAACCCAAATCCAAGTTGAGCCGTCGTATCGCCCAGCTAGAAGAACGCCTCGGCGTCCGTTTGATTCAACGTACAACCCGGCAGTTTGCGGTAACGGAAGTTGGCCTGACCTTTTATCAGCACTGCAAAGCGATGCTGATCGAGGCGGAAGCGGCAGAACAGGCGGTGGAAACCCTGCGTTCCGAGCCGCGCGGGAGCGTAAAGCTGACCTGCCCGGTAACGCTATTGCATGCGCATATCGGGCCGATGCTGGCACGGTTTATGGTGCGCTATCCGGGCGTGAATCTGCAGCTGGAAGCGACTAACCGACGCGTTGATGTTGTTGGAGAGGGCGTCGACGTCGCGATTCGCGTACGTCCAAGGCCGATAGAAGATAGCGATCTGGTGATGCGTGTTCTGGCCGATCGCGGGCACCGTCTGGTCGCCAGCCCACGGTTGGTGGAGCGGCAGGGGCAGCCTCAGGTTCCTTCAGCGCTAAGCGATTGGCCGGGGTTAAGCCTGGGGGCGGGCAAGCATCAGCATAAGTGGCAGTTGACCGGCCCGGAGGGGGCAAGGGCGGAAATCTACTTTACTCCCCGGCTGGTCACCACGGATATGCTGGCGCTCCGTGAAGCGGCCATTGCCGGCGTTGGGGTGGTACAGCTTCCTTTATTAATGGTGCGCGATCAGTTGGCCGCCGGAGAGCTGGTGGTTGTCCTCGATGAGTGGCAACCGCGCAGGGAGGTGATCCATGCGGTGTTTGCCTCTCGTCGCGGATTACTCCCCTCGGTCAGGGCGCTGGTGGATTTTCTCAGCGAAGAGTATCAGCGGATGGAAGAGGATTAGCATTTGCCACAATCCCGGCGGCGGCGCGATGCGCCTGTCCGGGCTCGGATTACCGGCAATCTGCGGCCCGGTAGCCCGGCTAAGCGCAGCGCAAGCCGGG
>NZ_JBEAFQ010000050.1:0-84174 GCF_040062275.1 Klebsiella sp. GW_Kp182
CATCGCTGAATCCCGCTGACCCGGCGGGCTGTAAGCCGTTGTTCCGTGTCAGTGGGAGCGCATTATAGGGAGTAATTCCGAAGTGACAAGGGGAAATTTCAAAAAACTTTTCGTTCGCTCAACTTTCCATCACCAGGGTGATTTAACGCGCTATTTGCTGGTCATTTGCGCAATTTCCCGCGCAAATCTGCCCACCTGCTGCCAGTCGGTATACACCACTTCTTTAGTGACATCCGTTTCGCCGCCGGTCATCTTCATAATAAGGCGAATCATAAACCGATCGTACCAACGATAGCGTGGATAGCGGAGCGCGCCGGCAAACACCGCGCAGTGCTGCGGCTGCCACGGCGAGTTAAGCAGAAACTTGCGGGTGTAGCTGTTTGTCTGCGGCGTTCGTTTTTCTGGCTTACGCGCGACGAGGTTGACCGAGAAAAAGGCGCCCGGTAGCGCCTGCAGCGACTGAAGATGCGTTTTTACAAACCGTTCTAAGGCGGGATGAAAATGACCATAGCGGATTGATGCGCCGATGACGACACGATCGTATAAGGGCCACTCCACTTCATTGGTGCGGTTGAGATCGATCGTGTCCGCATCAATCCCCTGCTCTTTTAATTCAGATGCCAGATAGGAGGCGATTTCACGCGTCTGTCCGTCGCGGGTAGAAAAGAGAATCAAAGTTTTCACAGGCACTCCTGTTATTCGCGCCAGAAAGTCGGAGTAAATAGCACCAGCAAGGTGAACACTTCCAGACGACCAAACAGCATATTAGCAATCAAGATCCATTTTGCGACAGGGTTCATCGTCGCAAAGTTATCCGCCACAACGCCCAGCCCAGGGCCAAGGTTATTCAGCGTCGCAACGACCGAAGCAAAGGCCGAGAAATCATCCACGCCGGTGGCGATAATCGCCAGCATACTAATGATAAACACCAGCGCATAGGCGGAGAAGAATCCCCAGACGGCTTCCAGGATACGTTCCGGCAGCGCGCGGTTCCCCAGTTTAATACTGTATACCGCGTTAGGATGTACCAGCCGTTTAAGCTCACGGTTACCCTGCTTGAAAAGCAGAAGAATACGGATAACCTTCAAACCACCGCCAGTCGACCCGGCACAGCCGCCGATAAAAGCCGAACAGAGGAGGAGGACCGGTAAAAATAGCGGCCAGCGCGCAATGCTGTCGGTCGTGAAGCCCGCCGTTGTCGCCATCGATACAACCTGAAAGAACGCCTGATTCACCGTCATGAGCGCCGAACTGTAGACGTCATGCAGCCACAGCACCAGGGTACATACCACCACCAGCGTGAGCTGCACGCCGATGAACATGCGGAATTCGGGATCGCGCCAGTACACTTTCAGGCTACGCCCGCTGAGTAATGAAAAGTGCAGGCCGTAGTTACAGCCCGATATCAGCAAGAAAATCGCAATAATGGAGTTAATCGTTGGGCTATTAAAGTAGCCCACGCTGGCGTCATGGGTGGAGAATCCGCCAATCGCAATCGTCGAGAAACTGTGCCCGATGGCGTCGAACGCCGGCATGCCGGCAAACCACAGCGCCAGCGCACAGGCCACCGTCAGTAAGACATAGATAAGCCACAGCGTTTTCGCCGTCTCAGCAATGCGCGGCCGCATCTTGTTATCTTTCAGCGGCCCGGGCATTTCCGCCCGATACAGCTGCATCCCCCCGACGCCCAGTATCGGCAGTATCGCTACCGCCAGCACGATGATCCCCATCCCGCCAAACCATTGCAGCATCTGACGATAGAAAAGAATGGCGTGGGGTAACGAATCTAACCCAACCAGCGTGGTTGCCCCGGTCGTTGTCAGACCCGAGAAGGATTCAAAGAAGGCATCCGTAATGCTCAGGTTGGGCTGTTCAGAGAAGATAAAGGGCAGCGAACCGACGCTTCCGAGCACCGTCCAGAACAGCACGACGATGAGAAACCCTTCGCGGGATTTCAGTTCCCCCTTCTCACGACGGTTGGGCCACCACAGCAGCGAACCGATCGCCAGGGCAACGAAAAAGGTCTGGGTAAACGCCCGCCCCGCACCATCGCGATATATCAGGGCTATTAATCCCGGGAGGATCATTGTCCCCGAAAACAAAATGACCAGCAGTCCAACGATTCGGGTTATCGCGCGAAAATGCATCTCTGGCGCTTCCTTTGATATGCAAAAAAATCAGGTGGGGATTATTCGTCAATCTTCAGTAATTGCAACGAACCGCGACTAAAATCAGCCAGTTTTGCTGAAAATAGCGCCACTTCAGCCTGAGGAAGCGCCACGCGCAGCTGAACAGACGCTTGATATTCGCTTTCGACAATTTTCCCTGAGAACTGAGCCAACAGCGTTTCAATCCCGGCCAACTGCCCGTATTCACACTGCAAAGTATACGCGGTCAGCGGCGTCTTGCGCTGTGTTGTCAGCAGCGCAAGCGCCTGGTGCACACCGCCGCCGTACGCTTTGACCAGGCCGCCGGTGCCCAGCAGAATACCACCGTAGTAGCGCACGACGACAGCGGTTATCTCGCCGACGCCGCTACCCATCAGCTGCGCCAGCATCGGTTTACCCGCCGTCCCCGCCGGTTCGCCATCGTCGGAAAACCCCAGCTGCTGCGAGTCATTCGGAGGCCCGGCGACCCACGCCACGCAGTGGTGACGGGCATCCGGGTGATCCGCCCTGACTGACTCGACAAACGCCTTTGCCGCCGCTACGCCGTCGGTGTGCGCCAACAGCGTGATAAAGCGGCTCTTTTTGATCTCTTCCACAAAGGTGGCCGGCGCGGCCGGTATCAACCAGCTTTCCATTACGCCAGTTTCAGATCGCGCGTCATGTTTTCAATACTGTTTTCGTGGATCACGACGTTGTCTTCAATACGAATACCGCCAAACGGTTTCAGCGCTTCAATTTTCTGCCAGTTGAAGTGTTTGCTGAACTGCCCTTCGCGCCACGGCGCCAGCAGCGATTCAATAAAGTAGATTCCCGGTTCAATCGTCAATACCATCCGCGGCTGCAGTACGCGCGTGCAGCGCAGGTAAGGATATTTTGCCGGCGCGGCCAGATGGGTACCCGAATCATCCTGCATAAAACCCGCGACATCATGAACCTGCAGACCTAAAGGATGACCAATGCCGTGCGGCATAAACGGTCCGGTCAGGTCGTTTTCCACCATTGCTTCTTCGCTCATATCTTTGACTATCTGATGTTTGCGCAGCAGTTTGGCAATACGCTGATGGAACTGGACATGATAATCCACGTAGCTCACGCCCGCCTTCATGGTGCTAATCAGCGCCAGCTGTTCCTCATTAACGTCTTTAATCAGTTGAGCATAGTCACTATCGCCATGCGCCGCCCAGGTACGCGTCAGATCCGCCGCATAGCCGTTATATTCCGCGCCCGCATCCAGCAGGAAGCTGCGCAATTCCGCCGGCGCGCGATGATCCAGCTTCGTGTAATGCAGCACGGAGGCATGTTCGTTCAGCGCCACAATGTTGCTGTACGGTACATCGGTGTCGCGATGGCCGGTCGCGGTCAGATAGGCCTGGTTGATATCAAACTCGCTCATCCCGGAGAGGAACGCTTCATGAGCGGCCTGATGACCGTTAACCGCTGACTTCTGCGCTTCGCGCATGCAGGCCAGCTCATAGTCAGTTTTATAAGAGCGATAGTAGTGCAGATAATCGATCGCCCCTTTCGGGTTGATTTTATCCGCCGCGATATCTAACCCCAACGCACGTTCCGGCACCGGCCCGATATAGGCAATATTGCCGCGCGCGGCGGGCAGCTGGCTGCCGATACCATCCGCTTTCGGCAGGGCAATCACATCCACCTCTTCGGTCCAGAATGAGGTCGGCAGCGGTTCCACGTTATGCCAGTAGTCGACCGGCAGATAGAACCACAGTTTGGGTTTATTGACGCCGTCCACCAGCAGCCAGCAGTTAGGGACCTGCGTAACCGGCACCCAGGCTTTGAACTGGGGATTGACCTTGAACGGATACGGATGATCGTCAAGGAAGACGTTGACCAGTTCACCGGAGTGGATCAGCAGGGCATCCAGCTTAAAGCGGGCCAAA
This sequence comes from Klebsiella sp. GW_Kp182, assembly GCF_040062275.1. NCBI lineage: Bacteria > Pseudomonadati > Pseudomonadota > Gammaproteobacteria > Enterobacterales > Enterobacteriaceae > Klebsiella > Klebsiella sp. GW_Kp182. The sequence goes on from NZ_JBEAFQ010000050.1 coordinate 4,070, forward strand.
ACATCGCGGGTGCGTTCTTGTAAGGTAACGATATGATTTTTATAGAGACCGGCAAGGGATTCCATCATTTATCCTTTGATTTTATGAGATCGTGATGCTTCGCATCTTAGCACAATGACCTCAAACGGGGTGATCTCTACCGGGTGTGATCCGACCAGCATTTATTTAAAGTCTTATTTGCAATTTCTTAACATAAAATCCACACTCCGTCTCATCTGGTACGACCAGATCATATTGCTGGATTCAGGAGACTGACATGCTCTACAAAGGCGACACCCTGTACCTCGACTGGCGGGAAGACGGCATTGCCGAACTGGTATTTGATGCCCCCGGCTCGGTCAACAAGCTCGATACCGCAACCGTAGCCAGCCTCGGTGAAGCGCTGGACGTACTCGAAAAACAAAAAGATCTGCAAGGGCTGCTGCTACGCTCCGAGAAAGCCGCTTTTATTGTCGGCGCGGATATCACCGAATTTCTTTCTCTGTTCCTGGTTCCCGAAGAACAGCTCAGCCAGTGGCTGCATTTCGCTAATAGCGTATTTAATCGCCTGGAAGATTTGCCGGTTCCGACCATCTCCGCCGTCAACGGCTATGCGTTGGGCGGCGGCTGCGAATGCGTGCTGGCGACCGATTATCGCCTGGCGACGCCGGATCTGCGCATTGGTCTGCCGGAAACGAAGCTGGGCATCATGCCGGGCTTTGGCGGCTCGGTGCGGATGCCGCGGATGCTTGGCGCGGACAGCGCGCTGGAAATCATTGCCGCCGGTAAAGACGTTGGCGCCGAACAGGCCTTAAAAATCGGCCTCGTCGATGGCGTGGTTAAGCATGAAAAACTGATCGATGGCGCGGTCGCGATTCTGCGTCAGGCTATTAAAGGCGACCTGGACTGGAAGGCGAAGCGCCAGCCGAAGCTGGAGCCGCTGCATCTGAGTAAAATTGAAGCCGCGATGAGTTTTACCATCGCCAAAGGCATGGTGGCGCAAACCGCCGGGAAGCACTACCCGGCCCCGATTACCGCCGTTAAAACCATCGAAGCCGCCGCCCGCTTTGGCCGCGAAGAAGCGCTGGATCTGGAAAATAAAAGTTTCGTCCCGCTGGCGCATACCAACGAGGCGCGTGCGCTGGTAGGTATCTTCCTTAACGATCAGTACGTCAAAGCAAAAGCGAAGAAGCTGACGAAAGATATCGACACGCCAAAACACGCGGCCGTGCTGGGCGCGGGAATTATGGGCGGCGGCATTGCATACCAGTCAGCCTGGAAAGGCGTGCCGGTCGTCATGAAAGATATCAACGACAAATCGCTGACGCTGGGCATGACCGAAGCGGCCAAGCTGCTGAATAAACAGCTTGAGCGCGGCAAAATCGACGGTCTTAAGATGGCTGGCGTCATTTCTACTATTCAGCCAACCCTGGATTACGCCGGCTTTGAACGCGTGGACGTCGTGGTCGAAGCCGTTGTTGAGAATCCGAAAGTGAAAAAAGCGGTGCTGGCGGAAACGGAAGACAAAGTCCGCCCGGATACCGTGCTGGCTTCGAATACCTCCACCATTCCCATCAGCGAGTTGGCCAGCGTACTGAAGCGCCCGGAAAACTTCTGCGGTATGCACTTCTTTAACCCGGTGCACCGGATGCCGCTGGTCGAGATCGTTCGCGGCGAGAAAAGCTCGGACGAAACCATTGCGAAAGTGGTCGCCTGGGCCAGCAAAATGGGCAAAACGCCGATTGTGGTCAACGACTGCCCCGGTTTCTTTGTTAACCGCGTGCTGTTCCCCTACTTCGCCGGTTTCAGCCAGCTGCTGCGCGACGGCGCGGACTTCCGCAAAGTCGATAAAGTGATGGAGAAGCAGTTTGGCTGGCCGATGGGCCCGGCCTATCTGCTGGACGTCGTTGGCATTGATACCGCGCATCACGCGCAGGCGGTCATGGCGGCGGGCTTCCCGCAGCGGATGCAGAAAGATTATCGCGATGCGATCGATGCGCTGTTCGACGCTAACCGTTTCGGCCAGAAAAATGGCCTCGGCTTCTGGCGCTACAAAGAAGACAGTAAAGGTAAGCCGAAGAAGGAAGAGGATACCGCAGTCGATAGCCTGCTGGCGGAAGTCAGCCAGCCGAAGCGTGATTTCAGCGATGAAGAGATTATCGCCCGCATGATGATCCCCATGGTCAACGAAGTGGTGCGCTGTCTCGAAGAGGGCATTATCGCCACCCCGGCAGAAGCCGATATGGCGCTGGTTTATGGCCTGGGCTTCCCTCCGTTCCACGGCGGCGCGTTCCGCTGGCTGGATACGCTCGGTAGCGCAAAATATCTCGATATGGCCCAGCAGTATCAGCATCTCGGCCCGCTATACGACGTGCCGGAAGGATTGCGCAGCAAAGCGCGTCATAACGAACCGTACTATCCACCGGTTGAGCCTGCCCGTGCGCCAGGCGACCTGAAAAAGGCTTAAGGAGTCACAATGGAACAGGTTGTCATTGTCGATGCAGTTCGTACCCCGATGGGCCGTTCAAAGGGCGGCGCCTTTCGCCACGTGCGCGCAGAAGATCTCTCCGCGCACCTGATGCGTAGCCTGCTTTCACGCAACCCATCCCTTGAAGCCAGCACGATTGACGATATTTACTGGGGCTGCGTTCAGCAGACTCTGGAACAGGGCTTCAATATTGCCCGCAACGCGGCGCTGCTGGCGGAAATCCCGCATTCGGTACCCGCCACCACGGTCAATCGGCTGTGCGGTTCTTCCATGCAGGCGCTTCACGACGCGGCACGCATGATCATGACCGGCGACGCCAGCGTATGCCTGATTGGCGGCGTAGAGCATATGGGCCACGTCCCGATGAGCCACGGCGTAGATTTCCATCCGGGCCTGAGCCGTAACGTCGCCAAAGCCGCCGGAATGATGGGGCTGACGGCAGAAATGCTGGCGCGCCTGCACGGCATCAGCCGCGAGATGCAGGACCAGTTTGCGGCTCGCTCCCACGCCCGCGCCTGGGCCGCGACGCAATCCGGCGCATTCAAAGCGGAAATTGTCCCGACCGGCGGTCACGACGCCGACGGCGTGCTGAAGTCTTACAGCTACGACGAAGTGATTCGCCCGGAGACAACGGTTGAAGCGCTGGCCGCGCTTAGACCCGCTTTCGATCCGGTAACCGGAACCGTGACGGCGGGAACCTCATCCGCCCTCTCCGATGGCGCCGCAGCCATGCTGTTAATGAGCGAAAGCCGCGCCCGCGAACTGGGCCTGAAGCCCCGCGCTCGCGTGCGTTCGATGGCTGTCGTCGGCTGCGACCCGTCAATAATGGGCTATGGTCCGGTTCCCGCGTCAAAACTGGCGCTGAAAAAAGCCGGGCTCTCCACCAGCGATATCGATGTGTTCGAAATGAACGAAGCTTTTGCCGCGCAGATCCTGCCGTGCATTAAAGATCTGGGGCTGATGGAACAGATCGACGAGAAGATCAACCTCAACGGCGGCGCGATCGCCCTGGGTCATCCGCTCGGCTGTTCCGGCGCGCGCATTAGTACCACATTGATCAACCAGATGGAGCGCAAAGACGCGCAGTTCGGCCTGGCGACGATGTGTATTGGTTTAGGTCAGGGTATCGCGACGGTATTCGAGCGGGTTTAATCAAAGAGTCATCTCAAAGCCATTGGTGCCAGAACAAGGCGGCAAGTGAATGAATCCCGATGAGCTTACATATAGTAAGTGATTCGGGTGAATGAATGCAGCCAACGCAGTTATGGTGACAATGGCGAAGAGAGAGGGCTTAGTTGCCGTTCTTCCCGCCTGTCAGGGGCGGGTTTTTTATTTCCGCTATTCGGTTATTATCACCGGATACGTCACGCTCATTAAGGATAATGAAGAGTCATGAAAATAATCCCCATCATTTTTTTGCTAACGACGTTCCCTGCCGCAGCGCTCGCCAGCGAACAGGATAACGCTCAGGCCTGCCTCTCATGGGGGATCGGTAAAATGGCGCAGGATCCGCAAAGCGAGCGGTTCAAGGATCTGACCGTCACCGATATCACTACCGAACGCTATGATGAGAAGATAGGCAGCCAGCATATCGCGACGCAGCTAGCCGCCACGCTGGAAAAAGAAGGGAACCCGGTAGGGAAAATGCTCTGTTTGCTGGAAAACGAGCGACCGCTGTACGTTTACTTCAGCGATGCCCGGTAACAACAGCATCCGGGCCAAAAGCCCGGATGCCGGCAGAGCGGCTATCAGATAAACGCAAAGGCATCGCCAAACAGGCGATCTTCGCGCGCGCCGCGCTCGTTGCAGAACAGGTCGCGGGCAATTTTCGCCATCTCGAAGCGGCCAGCGATATAGATATCATGCTCGCCCAGCGTACCGTAATCCTGCAGAACCGCCGTGAGTACGGTTCCGGTACGGCCACGCCACTCGGCGTCAGGCTGCTCAACAACGGGTTCGACGCGCAGGCCCGGATGCTGCAGGCTTAACGCTTCGAGCTCGGCCAGGTCATAGAGATGTTTCGCTTCGCGCCCGCCCCAGTAGATGGCGATATCGCGATTCGGATTGCGCGCCAGCGCGGTGAGCAGAATCGAACGCACGTAAGAGAAGCCCGTTCCCCCGGCGATTAAAATCAGCGGGCGTTCTTCGTCATCGCGCAGCCAGGCTTCGCCATGCGGCATATCGACCTCGATTTGACGCTCTTTCAGGATCCGATCCATCACTGCCATCGCATACAGATTAAGTTCAGATGCACCGATATGCAGCTCGATAAACTCCTGTTCCGACGGCGTGGAGGCCATCGAGAATGGGCGCTTATCGCGTTCGTCCATCACGACCATCAGATACTGACCGGCACGGAAGGAAAACGCCGCTTCCGGCACTAATCGAACGCGATACACAGTATCGGTAATCGCCTCCACTGAGGTCACTTTACAGCTTAAGGTTGTCATGCGTCCCCTCTGTCGGGTCTATTGTGCAAAACAGCGGCGTAGCCCCGCTTACTGTTATTTGAAGATAGCCAGTTCATCCCAGATGGCGTCGACGCGCGCCGTCACCTCAGGATCTTTCTTGATCGGACGACCCCACTCGCGCTGGGTCTCTCCAGGCCATTTATTTGTGGCATCCAGCCCCATTTTTGAACCCAAACCGGAAACCGGTGAGGCAAAATCCAGATAATCAATTGGCGTATTTTCTACCAGTACCGTATCACGCGCCGGGTCCATACGGGTAGTAATCGCCCAAATCACATCATTCCAGTCGCGCGCGTTGACATCGTCATCGCAGACAATAACGAACTTGGTATACATGAACTGGCGGAGGAACGACCAGACGCCCATCATGACGCGTTTCGCGTGACCGGCGTACTGCTTCTTCATCGTGACGACCGCCAGGCGATAGGAACAGCCTTCAGGCGGCAAATAGAAATCCACGATTTCAGGAAACTGCTTTTGCAGAATGGGGACGAACACTTCGTTCAGCGCAACGCCCAGTACCGCCGGCTCATCCGGCGGGCGCCCGGTATAGGTCGAGTGATAGATGGCATCTTCACGCTGAGTAATGTGGGTAACGGTAAAGACCGGGAAGTTATCCACTTCATTGTAGTAGCCAGTATGGTCGCCATAGGGGCCTTCCGGCGCCATTTCTCCGGCTTCAATATACCCTTCCAGCACGATCTCCGCGCTGGCGGGCACCTCAAGATCGTTAGAGATGCACTTCACGACTTCGGTTTTGGTGCCGCGCAGTAGCCCGGCAAAAGCATATTCGGAAAGAGTATCCGGAACCGGAGTCACCGCCCCGAGAATGGTTGCCGGATCGGCGCCCAGCGCGACGGAGACCGGGAAACGCTCGCCAGGACGCGCCGCGCACCACTCCTGGAAGTCCAGCGCGCCGCCGCGATGCGATAGCCAGCGCATAATCAGCTTGTTCTTGCCAATCAGCTGCTGGCGATAAATGCCCAGATTCTGCCGCTCTTTATGCGGGCCGCGGGTCACCGTCAGACCCCAGGTGATCAGCGGCGCGGCATCTTCCGGCCAGCAGGTCATGATCGGGATACGAGTCAAATCAACTTCATCACCCTGAATGATTTTTTGCTGGCACGGCGCTCCGCGCAGACGCTTAGTCGGCATATTCAGCACCTGTTTGAACTGCGGCAGCTTATCAAACAGATCGCGGAAGCCTTTTGGGGGTTCCGGCTCTTTCAGGAATGCCAGAAGCTTACCCACTTCCCGCAGAGAACTGACATCCTCCTGCCCCATCCCCAGCGCGACTCGCCGCGGCGTGCCGAAAAGATTACACAGCACCGGCATGGCGTAGCCCTTGGGATTTTCGAATAGCAGCGCCGGACCGCCAGCTCGCAAAGTGCGGTCGGCAATTTCGGTGATTTCCAGGTGAGGATCGACCGGCAGGGAGATCCGTTTCAATTCCCCCTGCTGCTCCAGTAATGTCAGAAATTCGCGTAGATCGTGGTATTTCATGGAGTTGTTATTGACCTCTATACAGGCGGGTGATTATACGGCGTTCGCCGGAGCTATGCTGTATTTTTGTTAAATTAGCGTGAAAGAACGCTGAAATTTAGTTTTCACCCGCAATGATTTCGCGATCGTACCGGGCTTTTGTTATGCTTGCAGCTAGTAGCATTGGAAAGAGTCATTATGCAAGCCTGGTACTTACTTTATTGCAAACGTGGGCAGCTTGAACGAGCCCAGGAACACCTTGAACGGCAGGCCGTCAATTGCCTGATGCCAACGATCGAGCTGGAAAAAATCGTCCGCGGTAAACGCACGACGGTCAGCGAGCCCCTGTTCCCAAATTATCTGTTTATCGAGTTCGACCCGGAAGTGATTCATACCACTACCATCAGCGCCACGCGCGGTGTGAACAGTTTTGTGCGTTTCGGCGCGCTGCCCGCTATCGTGCCATCTGCCGTCATTCATCAGCTTTCCATCTACAAACCGGAAGGTATCACCGATCCTGAAACGCCGCACGAAGGCGACAGCGTGCTGATTACCGATGGCGCTTTTGAGGGTCTGCAGGCTATTTTTACCGAACCGGACGGCGAAGCCCGCTCGATGCTGCTGCTGAATCTGCTTAACAAGCAGGTGCTCCAGAGCGTTAAAAATACTGACTTTTATAAAATCTGACGGCGCTTAAAAACCCACGCCAAAAAGTCTTCTGACGTTAGCATCAGTCACGTCTTCCAGCCATTGCGCCTCCTCCCCACGCCATTGCGCGATGCGGGTCAGAATATGCGGCAGGTAGGCGGGCTCATTGCGGCGAGAAGCGGGTTTTGGCAGCATATCTCGCGGCAACAGGTACGGCGCATCGGTCTCAATCAGCAGGCGCTCTGCCGGAATATCGACCAGCAGCTCTCGCAGCTCCAGCCCCCGACGCTCATCGCATACCCAGCCGGTGATACCAATAAATAAACCGTGCTCCACGCATTCGCGCATCTCTTCGCGGCTACCGGTAAAACAATGCACAACGGCCCCCGGGAGCTTATCAAGCCAGGGCACCAGCAGGGCCAGGAAGCGCTCGTGCGCATCGCGGCAGTGCAGAAATACCGGCATCGACAGCTCCGCGGCCAGCGCCAGCTGAGCGCTAAACGCCGCTTCTTGCTCCTGAGGCGTCGAAAAATTGCGGTTGAAATCCAGCCCGCACTCACCCACCGCAACGACTTCCGGCTCGCGAGCCAGCGCATAGACCGCTGCCGCCGCCGAGTCCGTCCAGCTGCGACTGTCGTGGGGATGAACGCCGGCCGTTGACCAGCACCCGGAATAACGGCGCGCCAGCTGCTGCGCCTGCGCGCTTTCATGCAGGTTGGTTCCCGTCAATAGCATCCCGCTGACGCCCGCCGCCCGGGCCCGGGAAACCACCTCGTCGCGATCGCGGGAAAACTGCGAACTGGTCAGATTTACGCCGATATCAAACATCATCGCTCCCATACGGCAACCGCCCTGGCGGGCGGTTGAACGTTATTCTTCTTTGCCCTGCGCCTCTTCGGCAGCGGCATCCTCATCACGCGTCAGGCGTTTACCGGTGTAGAACCGCGCGAAGAAGACCCCGACCTCAAACAGACAGTACATCGGAATCGCCAGCAGGGTTTGCGAGAACACGTCCGGCGGGGTCAGCAGCATCCCGACAACGAATGCGCCAACCAGTACGTAGGGGCGTTTCTTACGCAGGTCGTCCGGCGTGGTGACGCCCATCCAGCACAGCAGGACTATGGCCACCGGAACCTCGAATGAGACGCCAAAGGCGATAAACAGCGCCATCACAAAGTCGAGGTAGCTGCGAATATCGGTAGAGACCTGTACGCCTTCCGGCGCCGCGTGGGTCAGAAAACCAAACGCCAGCGGGAAAACGACGAAGTAGGCAAAGGCCATGCCGATATAGAACAGCAGCGTACTGGAGACCAGCAGCGGCATAACCAGCCGACGTTCATGCTTATACAGCGCTGGCGCCACAAAGGCCCAGACCTGATACAAAATGACCGGGACCGACAAAATTATCGATACCATAAAGGTCAGCTTGATCGGCGTGAAGAAAGGCGAGGCCACATCCGTGGCAATCATGGTCGCACCGACCGGCATCTGCCGAATCAGCGGCGCGGAAACCAGCTGATAGATATCGTTGGCGAAATAGACTAACGCCAGGAAAATCACCAGAATCGCAAGAATGCTGTTGATCAAGCGCTTGCGCAGCTCAATCAGATGCGTAATTAGCGGTTGAGTATCGTCTACGCCCATTTTTACTGTTTATCACTCGGTACAGGGGAGGAGGAATCGGAAGCCGACACGGCAGCTTTCACTTTCGCTGCCGGGATTTCACTCTGCGAAGCGGGGAGTTCTTCAGACACGGAGTCAGGCGCATGCTCTGGCGCACTGGCCTGATGTTCAGCCGTCGCTGGCGTCACGTCCTTGCGCTGCTCTTCACTCCCTTTTACGACCGGGTTGTGAATGGTATTGGCTTCGTCGCTGGCTTTTTCAGGATCGTGGGCGGAGTAGGATCGCTTCATAGATTCAGCCGCTTCACGCAGTTCATCCATTGAAGCTTTTAGCTCGGGCGTCAGGTTGTCCAGGCTGGCCTTTTCCACCTTTTTAAGGCTTTCCTGAAACTCCTGCAGTTTTAATTCCTGGGTAATTTCATTTTGTACGGTAGCCGCAAGCGACCGCAGCGTGCGGATCCAGCTCACCACCGTCTTTACCGCTACCGGTAGTCGCTGTGGCCCCAGAACGATGAGGCCAATCACGAATACCAGCAGCAGCTCACTAAAACCGATATCGAACACGAATTACACCTGCTCTTTGTCGTGGCGTTTAGTCTCGTCTTTCTTTGCATCATCCGGCTTATCAGCAAGGGTCTTCGCCGCGAAATCTGCATCCGGCGCGGAGGATTTTTCCGGTTTCTCTTCGTCGCTCATGGCCTTTTTAAAGCCTTTGATCGACGCCCCTAAATCTGAACCGAGCGAGCTCAGCTTTTTTGTCCCAAAAAGCAGAACCACGATGACGACAACAATGAGTAACTGCCAAATACTGATACCACCCATACACATTCCCCTATGACAGATGATGAATTATTAGGACGCATTATACACATTATGCGCAGTGATAAAGGCGGCCGCCGTCAGTTCGTCTTTCGCCAGCCGATAAGCCAGGTTACGACCCCAGCGGCCATCAGCCAGCCTGGCATCATGCCCCACTCGGGACGATGAATGAATAGCAGCGTACCACTCAGTAATAAAACCGCGCCTATACCGAACAAATAGCGGGACTGACCCTGGCGCACGTGCCGCACCTGGATGTCGCGCACGATGGTATCGACGCTATTCTGCAGCTGCTTGCTTTGCTGCAGGCTCTGGTAAACCAGCTCAGGTATTTCCGGCATTCTTTCGATCCAGAACGGCGCTTTTTCTTTAAACGCCCGCACCAGAGCCGGAATGCCCACCTGATCTTTGATCCACGATTCAAGGAACGGTTTCGCCGTTTTCCACAAGTCTAACTGAGGATAGAGCTGGCGACCTACACCTTCTACGTAAAGTAATGTCTTCTGCAGCAGAACCAGCTGCGGCTGCACTTCCATATTGAAACGTCGCGCCGTATTAAACAGGTTCAACAACACGTGGCCAAACGAGATTTCCGCCAGCGGTTTTTCAAAGATAGGCTCGCAGACGGTACGAATAGCAAACTCGAACTCTTCGACGTTGGTATCCGCGGGAACCCAGCCGGAATCAACGTGCAGCTCCGCAACTTTGCGATAATCGCGGTTGAAGAAGGCAATGAAGTTCTCCGCCAGATAGCGCTTATCTTCTTTGTTCAGCGAACCGACAATACCGCAGTCAATACCAATGTACTGCGGATCTTCCGGATGATGACGGCTGACAAAAATATTGCCCGGATGCATGTCGGCATGGAAGAAGCTGTCGCGGAAAACCTGCGTAAAGAAGACCTGCACGCCACGCTCGGCCAGCAGCTTCATGTTAGTCCCCTGCGCTTCCAGCGCGGCGACATCGGACACCGGGATCCCGTAAATCCGCTCCATCACCATCATGCCTTCGCTACAGTAGTCCGAATAAACTTCCGGGACATAAAGCATTGGGCTCTCGTCGAAGTTACGGCGAAGCTGGATAGCGTTAGCCGATTCACGCAGCAGGTTGAGCTCATCCAGCAGCGTTTTTTCATATTCGCGAACCACTTCCTGCGGGCGAAGACGACGGCCGTCCGGTAACAGACGCGGCACCCAGCGGGCAAGACGGTAGATGAGCTTCATATCCGCTTTGATAACCGGCACGATATCCGGGCGGATCACCTTAATGACCACCTCTTTGCCGTTCTCTTTCAGACGCGCGGTATGCACCTGGGCAATAGAAGCGGAAGCGAGAGGTTCAACAGAGAAGTCATCAAACCAGGCTTCTACCGGCAGGCCGCCCATGGCTTGCTCAATCTGCTTTTTGGCCTGCAGACCGTCAAAGGGCGCGACGCGATCCTGCAGCATGGCCAGCTGATCGGCAATGTGCGGCGGAAACAGGTCGCGACGGGTCGAGAGCATCTGACCAAACTTGATCCACACCGGCCCCAGTTCTTGTAATGCGAGGCGCAGTCGCTCGCCAAGAGGACGATCTTTATGGCGGTTGGGCATCCAGAACAGCATCCGCCGCCAGATTCGCAGCGGCAGCGTGATACGCATTTTGGGAATGAGCTCATCAAGCCCGTAGCTCAAAAAGGTGTGGACGATAAAATACAGGCGCCGTAATTCTCCTGGCGTCATTTGCCCTCCAGCGTGTCCAGCCGTTTTTCCAGCGCGGCCAGGGTTCGTTCTACCGCAGCGGTTTCCTCTGCAAACCAGGCCAGCTCCAGCGGCCCCGGCGCCAGGCGCCACTCTTCGGTAATCGCTTCCGCGACATAGCGCTGTTGGCGTTGAGCGCCATGCAGAAGAAAGCGAGCGCCGCCGCGGAATACTTTACTAAAGCCTTCCGCAACCACATCACCGGTATACGGGGCAAGCAGTTCAGCCGGATCGAACTCTGCCAGATCGCACAGCGTGACGGTATTTTGCACCACCTGCAGGTCGCCCTGCACTTCAAGATCGCCGCTACGAATCAGCGCGGTAAGCTGCTGGCGATTGCGCAATTGCGGAAGCACGCTAAGGCGGGTACGTACGGTGCAATCAGCCTCACCTTCCCACGCGCCCAGCACGTCCAGCTGACGTTCGCTAAAAACCAGCACCACAGGATCGGAAAGCTCTTGCAGCTCGATGCGCAGCACTTTCCCCAGCAGGCGCTGGCGCGCGGGTTTCAGCGCCCGATCGCGCCAGAGGAAGGTGTTAAGGACCGTCTCAAGACCGGCGGTAACCAGTGGTTTGAAAGGCATAGCGTCCCTCCTGTCAGAACTTATATCCGCGGTGTAGCGCAACGATACCTGCCGTCAGGTTGTAGTAGTCGACGCTTTCAAACCCTGCGTCCTGCATCATGCCTTTCAGCGTGTCCTGATCGGGATGCATTCGAATAGATTCAGCAAGATAACGGTAGCTTTCGGCATCTTTAGCAACCAGCTCACCCACGCGCGGCAGGATATGGAAGGAATAGGCGTCGTAGGCTTTACTGAGCGGCTCAATAATCGGTTTTGAGAATTCCAGCACCAGCAGGCGGCCGCCCGGCTTTAATACGCGATACATTGAGCGCAGCGCTTTTTCTTTGTCGGTCACGTTACGCAGACCGAAAGAAATCGTAATGCAATCAAAGGTGTTGTCTGCAAAAGGCAGCGCTTCAGCGTTTGCCTGGACGTATTCCACGTTGCCGACAATACCAATGTTACGCAGCTTTTCGCGGCCCATTTTCAGCATAGAGTCGTTGATGTCCGCCAGCATCACGCGGCCGGTTTCACCCACCAGGCGAGAGAATTTCGCCGTCAGATCGCCGGTACCACCAGCCAGATCCAATACGGTTTGCCCGCGGCGGACGCCGCTGCAGTCGATGGTGAAACGCTTCCACAAACGATGAATACCGAACGACATCAGGTCGTTCATTACGTCATATTTTGCGGCCACAGAATGAAATACATGCGCCACCATGTCAGCTTTCTGCTCTTTGGCGACAGTCTGAAAGCCAAAATGCGTCGTTTCTTGTGAATCCTCAACCATCTCAATGCCTGCTTGCTTATCAAGAAAATGTTCGTTGAGTGTAACAGGTTTAGCGCACTTCCCATACGCTTCAACGTGGCCGGGAGCCGCCCCCAAACATGGCAGTAGCCGTAGGATCGGATGAAATATCGTTATCTTCCGGCGGGTTACCCCCCTGCGCAAGGCGGTATTCTTCATCCTGGGCCGTCGCCTGTTCAACTAACTCAGGATTAATCTCACGCTTAACCTCCACGCCCAGCTCACGGAATGATTCCGCCTGTACCAGCAGGTTACCTCGTCCGGAGGCGAGCTTTTTCATCGCCTGGCGGTAGTTATCCTGAGCTTTATCCAGGCCCTGTCCGATGGCGGACATATCATCGACAAACAGGCGCATCTTGTCATACAGCCGCCCCGCTCTTTCGGCAATTTTCTGCGCGTTACGGCTCTGATGCTCATAGCGCCAGAGATTGGCGATAGTCCGCAGCGCCACCAGCAGCGTGGTTGGGCTCACCAGCATGATGTTGTTCTTCAGCGCTTCGCTAATGAGTTCTGGCTGACGATCGATAGCCAGCAGGAAGGCGGGCTCCACCGGGATAAACATCAGAACGTAGTCGAGCGAACGCAGCCCCGGCAGCTGCTGGTAGTCTTTACGCCCCAGCAGGCGCATATGGTTGCGTACCGAAGCGATATGCTCCTGCAGCGCCGCTTCACGGGTGTAATCATCTTCGGCGTTGAAATAGCGCTCATAGGCCACCAGGGTCATCTTGGCATCGATCACCACGTCTTTCCCCTGCGGTAAACGGACAATCACATCGGGCTGCATCCGCGCGCGGTTGTCCGTTTCGATGCTGACCTGGGTCTGATATTCATATCCTTCCCGCAGTCCGGACGCTTCCAGCACGCGGGTCAACACCACCTCGCCCCAGTTGCCCTGGGTTTTGTTATCGCCTTTGAGCGCGCGCGTCAGGTTTAGCGCCTCCTGGGCCATTTGCGCATTCAGCTGCTGAAGATTGCGGATTTCATGGGCCAGAGTATGGCGCTCCCGCGCTTCCTGACCAAAGCTATCCTGCACCTGCCGACGAAAGCCATCCAGTTGTTCGCGAAGCGGGGTCAGCAGGCCGTGCAGGCTCTGGCGATTCTGCTCATCCACCCGCCGGTTGCTGTGCTCAAAAATACGGTTCGCCAGATTCTCAAACTGTTCGCTAAGACGCTGCTCGCTGTTAACCATCTGGCGAATTTTGTCTTCCGCATGCAGCTGAGTGGATTCAAGTCGGGTGGTCACTTCGCGAAGATCGGCTTCCAGCGAGGCGTTGATATCGCGCAGGCTGCGCAGTTCGTTATTGAGCAGTTCACACTCTTCTCGCCAGTGTGACTCCTGCACCAGACGTTGGCGGGCCGCGCTCAGCTCAATATCCAGCTCGCGCCGCTCATCGATAAGATCGGCGCGAATTTGATCGGCGTGCGCTTTGGTCGCCAGCCAGCCGACAATCAGCCCGACGGCCAGCGCCACAACGGCACTAATAATAATTGAGATATCCACAACGCCCCCTGCGGCAACGACTTACGGCACAAAATAGAATTGTGCTGTACAAACGTCCAGTTTGAAAGGGTTTTCCTGCGAGGCGCTACGCAAAAAAGAAGGGCCGGAGAGTCCGACCCCTGGCAGAAGAAAGGGTAACTACAGCAGGCGGCGCGCCGCTTCCACGACAATTTTCACCGCGTGGCTTTCGGTTTGCTTCATGGTTTCCGCGTTCGGAATTTCCTGCTGGGTACGGTTGACGATAACTCCGGCAACCATCCCGGCGCGCAGGCCCTGGCTGGCGCACATCGTCAGCAGCGTGGCGGATTCCATTTCATAGTTCATCACGCCCATCGCCTGCCACTCTTCCATCGAGCCTTTAAAACGGCTAACAACGCGGCCGGAGAAGGTATCGTAACGTTCCTGGCCCGGATAGAAGGTGTCGGAAGAGGCGGTGACACCGATATGGGTGGTCGCGCCGATAGACTTCGCCGCTTCAACCAGCGCGGTAGTACATTCAAAGTCAGCCACCGCCGGGAACTCCATTGGCGCAAAGTGCAGGCTTGCGCCGTCCAGACGGACGGACGCGGTCGTCACCAGAACGTCGCCGACATTAATATGCGGCTGAATGGCGCCGGTGGTACCGATGCGCAGGAAGGTACGGATGCCCAGCTGGGCCAGCTCTTCCACGGCGATAGAGGTCGATGGGCCGCCGATACCGGTAGAGCAGACAATCACTGCTTTACCATCCAGCTCAGCGCGCCAGGTGGTGAATTCACGGTGAGATGCCAGCTTAACCGGCTTATCCATCAGCGCGGCGATCTTTTCCACACGCTCCGGATCGCCAGGGACGATAGCCAGCGTAGCCCCTTGTAAATCGTTTTTGGTGAGGCCGAGATGAAAAACATCAGACTTGGACATAAAAAACTCCTCTGTGGGTCGAATTATCAGCAGAAGCAAAACGGTACTTTACAGAAGCTGTCGGCTCAATTTTGTGACCACAATCACCATGAATGAAATTCATTGCAATAACTTTCCATAAAAGAGTGATATACATCACATTAACAAGCTAAATCGCAGAAGCCTGAACAAAAGATAGCCTGTTTCGGGCACTGTGTTTGGTTAACGTCCTGTCCAGAGCAGCTATAGTTATTGATGCGCTAATAAATTGAGGGTACGGAGAATACCATGACGACAATTAAGCAAACCGGCTTTGCACCTGCAGCCACGCCGCACGCCTCAACTGCCGTTCACACATCAGATGAGAACATCGTCTCCGGGGAGACATCCATCCCTTCACAGGGAGATAACATGCCGGCGTTCCATGCTCGCCCGCGCGGCGTCGACGGTCCGCTGCCGGTCGTTATCGTGGTCCAGGAAATTTTCGGCGTGCATGAACATATCCGCGATATCTGCCGCCGTCTGGCAAAGGAGGGGTATCTGGCTATCGCACCGGAGCTCTACTTCCGCCAGGGCGATCCTAATGATTACAGCGACATCCCTTCTCTGTTCCAGGGACTGGTCAAAAAGGTGCCGGATTCTCAGGTTCTGGCCGACCTCGATCACGTGGCCAGTTGGGCCTACCGCCACGGCGGCGATGCCCATCGCTTGCTGATTACCGGCTTCTGCTGGGGCGGGCGTATTACCTGGCTGTACGCTGCGCATAATCCGCAGTTAAAAGCCGCCGTCGCCTGGTACGGCAAGCTGGTCGGCGAGAAAACGCTGAATTCGCCGAAGCATCCGGTCGATATTGCCGTCGATCTTAACGCGCCGGTGTTAGGGCTTTATGGCGCGAAAGATGACAGCATCCCGCAGGACACGGTGGAAACGATGCGTCAGGCGCTGCGGGCGGCCAACGCCACGGCGGAAATCGTGGTTTACCCGCACGCCGACCACGCTTTTAATGCCGACTATCGCGCCAGCTATCATGAAGAGTCGGCAAAAGACGGCTGGCAGCGGATGCTGGCCTGGTTTGCGCAGTATGGCGGTAAGCGCGGTTAACGATCAGCTATTGCCGATATGGCGGCTCACCATCCCGGCAATAGTACCGTCCGCTATCCAGGAAGAGAGGCGGCGGCAAATAAATTCATAGTGCTGCGTCGCATTGCGCGGTACGCATATCGCCTGGTGTATCTGGCTAAAGCTGTCGGGCAGAACGCGAAACTGCGGATTCTCCTGCGCGGCTTTCTCCAGAGGCTGGCGAATACCGGCCACCCAATCGCCTTCGCCGTTGATAAACGCCTGAATAGCCTCCTGTGAGGTGGCGTACTGGCGCATCGTCGCATGCTGCAGCGTGCGAATCAGATACAGCTCGTAGGCCGCGCCTTTGCCCACGTTAATTACCACGCCTGCGCGGTCCATCTCCTGAACCGATTGAATCTGGCTCTCTTTTTTCACCATCAGCGAGCTTTCGATAGTGACGTAGGATGGCGTAAAGCGAAGCTTATCTTCCCGCGCCGGG
This sequence comes from Klebsiella sp. GW_Kp182, assembly GCF_040062275.1. Lineage (NCBI taxonomy): Bacteria > Pseudomonadati > Pseudomonadota > Gammaproteobacteria > Enterobacterales > Enterobacteriaceae > Klebsiella > Klebsiella sp. GW_Kp182. The sequence continues at coordinate 20,630 of NZ_JBEAFQ010000050.1, forward strand.
TCGATAGCCAGAAAGGCGATATCCCATTGATCCTGCAGCGCCGCGTCCACTACCTGCCCGGCCGTCGGCCAGGTCACAAACCGCGCTTCGCGCTGGCTCTCTGCAGCCAGTTTCTTTGCCAGCTCGACGGTAATCCCCCCCGGAGACCCATCCGGCAGCAGTGTCGTAAGCACCGGATTACCCAGATTAATGGCAAAACGCAAATACCCTTTTTGATCGTGGTGTTCAATCATCTTTCACCTCAGGAGAGTTATCACAGCTTCGGTTCAGGGAACGCTTAACTGTAGTCAAAGACATCCGTCCTGAGCAACAGCCGGGAGCGGGTGGACGTTATCCAGACGCTGCCGCTTCACGCCGAACAGTTCTTCACATTCGGTTTTGCCAGCGAAGAGAAGAAACCAAAAAAGGAGGCCGGGGCCTCCCACAAGTGTGATTTATATTACGCCTGGCGCAGGTTTTGCGCGGCCTTGACCATGTTGGCCAGCGCGGCGCGCGTTTCCGTCCAGCCGCGGGTTTTCAGGCCGCAGTCCGGGTTCACCCACAGGCGCTCTGCCGGGATACGCTGCGCGGCTTTTTCCAGCAGCGCTTCAATCCACTCCACGCTCGGCACGTTCGGGGAGTGAATGTCGTACACGCCCGGCCCGATTTCATTCGGGTAGTCGAACGCTTCGAACGACTCCAGCAGCTCCATATCAGAGCGCGAGGTTTCGATGGTAATCACGTCCGCATCCAGCGCGGCGATGGAATCCATGATGTCGTTGAACTCGCAATAGCACATATGGGTGTGGATCTGCGTGTCGTCTTTCGCCACCGCGGCATTGATGCGGAAAGCTTCCACCCCCCATGCCAGATACGCATCCCAATCGCTACGCTTCAGCGGCAGGCCTTCCCGCAGGGCCGGTTCGTCGATCTGGATGATACCGATACCGGCGGCTTCCAGATCCGCCACTTCATCGCGCAGCGCGAGGGCTATCTGTTTCGCAATCGTTTCACGGCTGACGTCCTCACGCGGGAAGGACCAGCAAAGAATGGTCACCGGGCCGGTCAGCATGCCTTTTACCGGTTTGTCGGTCAGGGACTGAGCGTATTTTGCCCACTCGACGGTGATCGCCTCCGGGCGGCTGATATCGCCGATGACCACCGGCGGTTTGACGCAGCGGGAGCCGTAGCTCTGTACCCAGCCGTTCTGCGTGAAAATAAAGCCGTCCAGGTGTTCGCCGAAGTATTCCACCATATCGTTACGCTCGGCTTCACCGTGTACCAGCACGTCCAGCCCCAGTCGCTCCTGCTCAACGATCGCCTGCTTAATGTGTTCGGCGATGCCGGTGCGGTAACGGTTAGCGTCGAGATTTCCCTTTTTGAAGTCCAGACGCAGGCCGCGGATCTCGGTGGTCTGGGGGAAGGAGCCGATGGTGGTGGTTGGCCAGGCCGGCAGCTTAAAGCGGGCGCGCTGCGCTTCGGCGCGAACTTCGTAGACGCTTTGGCGCTGGCTGTCCTGAGCGGTAATGGCCGCCAGACGCTTCTCTACCGCAGCGTTGTGCACGCGGGTTGACTGGCGACGTGCCTGGATCGGCGCGCTCCAGTCAGCAATCTCCGCGGTGTCGCCGCTGTTCAGCGCATCGCGCAGCAGCGCCAGCTCCCGGCATTTTTGCAGGGCGAAGGCAAACCAGCTCTTCACTTCGGCATCGAGCCGCGTTTCCACGTTCAGATCGATCGGGCTGTGCAGCAGGGAGCAGGAAGAGGCTACCCACAGTTCACGTTTGCCGACGATATCTTTAACCTGCGCGTATTTCTCGCTCAGATCGGCGCGCCAGACGTTGCGGCCGTTGATCAGCCCCGCGGAGAGCAGCCAGTCGGCAGGCAGGCGCTTATGCAGTTCGGCGACATCGTCCTGGCCGTGGACCAGATCCACATGCAGGCCCTGTACCGGCAGTGCGGTAATGGTGTCGAGGTTATCGGTAATGCCTTCAAAGTAGGTAGTCAGCAGCAGCTTAAGCTGACCGCTAAGGGCCGCGTAAGCCGGTTTGAAGGCATCCAGCCACGCCTGCGGCAGCTCGAGCACCAGCGCCGGTTCATCAATCTGCACCCACTCAACGCCGCGTTTTACCAGCTCCGCCAGCACCTGCTGGTAAACCGGCAGAATATCGTGCAGCAGGTTCAGACGATCGAACGACTCGCCTTTCACCTTACCAAGCCACAGATAGGTGACTGGCCCAAGTAGAACGGGCTTCACTTTGTGGCCCAGCGCCAGCGCTTCGTCCACCTCATCCAACAGCTGGGTCCAGCTCAGTTTGAACTGCTGGCCCTTCACAAATTCCGGCACTATGTAGTGGTAGTTAGTGTTAAACCATTTGGTCATTTCCGCCGCCGCGGCCGGTTCGCCGGTCGGCGCGCGGCCGCGGCCTATGCGAAAAAGGGTATCGATATCAACGGAGCCGTCTTTGTTCTGATGACGAGCCGGCACGTTGCCAAGCCACAGGCTGGTGGTCAGAACATGGTCGTACCAGGCGAAATCGCCCACCGGTAGCAGGTCAATGCCCGCCTGCTTCTGCTGTTCCCAGTGGCGAGCGCGCAGTTCGCGGCCAACGGCCAGCAGTTCTTCGCGGCTGGTATTGCCCGCCCAGTAGCTTTCTTGCGCTTTCTTCAGCTCGCGGCGCAGGCCAATGCGAGGGAAACCGAGGGTGTGGTTAATAATTGTCATTTTTTGAGCCTCATAATTGCAATCCGAAAGATTTCGGATTTAGGGAAGGCGGCAAACTTGCTCATCCCCAGGAGCTTACTGAAGTAAGTGACTGGGGTGAGGAAGTGCAGCCAACGCTGCCATAAATTCGAAAGATAAAGGATTTAGACGTCCAGATGTTTACACATCCATAATTGGCAGTTACTGTATATTCCTCAAGCGCAAATTATTCATGCCGAAGTGAAGGACTTTCATGATCGAAATTAAACACCTGAAAACGCTCCAGGCGTTGCGGAATAGCGGCTCTCTGGCAGGCGCGGCGGCGGCCCTGCACCAGACCCAATCCGCCTTGTCCCACCAGTTCAGCGATCTGGAACAGCGCCTCGGCTTCCGTCTGTTTGTACGTAAAAGTCAGCCGCTGCGCTTTACGCCGCAGGGAGAGATCCTGCTGCAGCTGGCCAATCAGGTCCTGCCGCAAATCAGCCGCGCCCTGCAGGATTGCAATGAGCCGCAGCAAACCCGGCTGCGTATCGCCATCGAATGCCATAGCTGTATTCAGTGGCTCACGCCGGCGCTGGAGAGTTTCCGCGCCCGCTGGCCGCATGTAGAGGTGGACTTTCAGTCCGGGGTGATCTTCGACCCGCAGCCGGGCCTGCAGCAGGGCGAGCTGGATCTGGTGATGACCTCCGATATCCTGCCGCGCAGCGGCCTGCACTATTCGCCAATGTTTGATTTCGAAGTACGCCTGGTGATGGCGCCGGATCATCCGCTGGCGACAAAGGCGCGCATCGCGCCCGAGGATTTAGCGACTGAAATGCTGCTGATTTATCCGGTCCAGCGCGCACGTCTGGATATCTGGCGTCACTTCCTGCAGCCTGCCGGGATTAGCCCGCAGCTGAAGAGCGTCGACAATACGCTGCTGTTAATTCAGATGGTGGCGGCGCGAATGGGCATCGCCGCCCTGCCGCACTGGGTCGTGGAAAGCTTTGAGCGCCAGGGCCTGGTGGTGACCAAAACCCTGGGCGAGGGACTGTGGAGCCGACTGTACGCCGCGGTGCGCGACGGCGAGCAGCGCCAGCCGGTTACCGAGGCGTTTATTCGCTCAGCGCGGAACCACGCTTGCGATCATTTACCGTTTGTGCGGAGTGCGGAGCGACCCAGCGTCGATGGACCCATAGCGAGGCCAGGATCACCAGAGCGCCAATAATAAAGCTCGGCCAGCGGGGCTGCGTCTGCCAGATGGCCAGGTTTACCAGCAGCCCGGCAGGCACGTGCATATTGTTCATGATGCCGAGCGTACCGGCATCCACCTGGGTGGCGCCGTAGTTCCACATAAAGTAACCAATCCCGGATGCCGCCACGCCAAGAAAGGCCAGGATGCCCCACTGTAGCGAAGTTTCCGGCATTTTCTGCGCGTTACCCAGCATCGACCAGGCAACCGCCGCCACCAGAAACGCCCCGATGTAGAACCAGGCGAAGGCGTTATGCTGCGGCATCGGACGCGTTTCCATCAGGCGCTTGTACCCCACCATGCCAATCGCGAAGCTGATATTGGAGAGTTGAACCAGGATCAAACCGGTCCAGAAATGGTTGGTCACCTGGTCATAACGGATGATGCCCGCGCCGATTACCGCCAGCAGCGCGCTGCAGGCGTAGCCCCAGCGCAGGCGACGGCGGCTCATCACATCGTAAATCAGCGTGATATAGAGCGGCGTCAGGACGGTAAACAGCAGAAGCTCCGATACCGTCAGGTACAGATAGGCCTGGAAACTCAGCATATACATAATGCCGAGCTGCATCGCCCCCACCAGCATATACAGGCCGATGGTTGACAGGCTCTGCCCGCGGGTGCGCAGGAAGGGCAAAAACACCAGCGCCGCCAGGCCAACGCGCGCCAGCACCGCAAAATAGCTGTCGACGTGGCCTGCCAGGTATTCGCCATACAGGCTAAAGGAAAAGGCCCACAGAATGGTGGTGATAATCAGTAGCGCCACAATGAATGTCTCATAGAGTAAAGAACACGCATTGTAGCGGAGTGATAGGTTGACGACTGCTCATTAATTAAACAATCGTCAATCTTTTTTAGTCAAGATAGAGTTTACGCAAGTAGTGGGGAACGGCGTCATCGACGTTGCTGCCGATCACTTCCAGCTCAGGATGCAGGTCTTTCAGCCGCTGGTGCGCGTTGGCCATAATGCAGCCCTTGCCCGCCATTGACAGCATTTCCGCATCGTTCATACCGTCGCCGAAGGCGATACACTCTCTCAGGCTATAGCCGAGCATCTTCGCCACGGCCTCCAGCGCATGCCCTTTCGACACGCCGCCCGCCATCACTTCGAGGCAGGTAACGGTAGAGAAGCTCACGTTCACCCGATCGCCCCAGCGGGCGTTGATCGCCTGCTCCAGCGGCAGCAGATGCTCATGCTTATCGCAGGTGAAAAAGACTTTGCTGATCCCTTCAGGATCCAGCTCGCCCGGCTCGTACAGCTTGTAGTTAAACACCGCCTCTTTGAAGAAGCGCATCTCTTCCGGACGATGGCGATTCATATACCACTCATCTTCGCGATAGACGTTGGTCACAATCGCCGGATCGTTACGCATCATTTCGAACAGGTCGGCGGCGATATCGCGGTCAAGGTTGTGGGCGAAGATCTGCTTCCCTTCGCTATCGTGTACGCGAGCGCCGTTTGAGGTGATCATATAGGATTTAATGCCGAGATTATCGCGAATTTGCCCAACATCGATGTAGTGGCGGCCGGTCGCGAACACGAAGTTGATACCGCGTGCGGTAAGCAGCTTCAGCGTCTCTTTGGCGTAAGGAGTTAAGCAGTGATCGGGAGAAAGCAGCGTGCCATCTAAATCAGACGCAACAACCTGGTACATAAAAATTTTAACCTCTAAGCAGGGCGACGAGCGTTTCGCCGGATTAAGTGTGTCGACCAAAAAAATCGACGATAGCGTTTAGCGCGACCGAGCGCATTGCGTCCTTTTCAAAAAGGATCTCATGGTATGCCCCTTCTATGACAAACGGCTTATCCCCTTCACAGGGATGACCGCCAGCGGCGCGAAGTTCACAGTAGCGATCGTGCATACGGTTATCGACCACCCGCTCTTCTTCCGCCTGGAGCAATAATGTTGGCGTGACGTCTTTCTCCGCACCGGCCAGCACCTCTTCGCCGGCGAGGATCCCCTCGCGCACCCAGTGGAACGTCGGCCCGCCGACCCGCAGCTGCGGCTCATCGGCGTAAAAGCGCAGGTTGCGGCGATAGCGTTGACGGCTGTGCGTCAGTACGTTAACCGCAAAGGGCAGCGCCCGCCAGCGGCCGGTACCGAGGGCATACTCTTCACGAATGCGCTGATGGCCCTCAGCCCAATCGAGAATATGGCGCACCATCCAGTCAGGCAGGCGCATAACGATGCCGAACATCGGCGCACAGAGCGCCATCGCGTCGCAATGCTGGTGGTAGCGCTGCAAAAATAGCGTCGCAATGGCGCCGCCCATGGAGTGGGCCAGTATAAACCGTTTCCGCCAGCGTCCGGGCGCCACCTGCTGCTGCCAGAACGCGGCGAGATCGTCGACGTAATCGCTGAAATTAACGACGTGCCCGCGGTGGGTATCTGAAAGCATGCGTCCGGAGCGCCCCTGGCCGCGATGATCGATAATCATCACGTCAAAACCGCTGCGGAAAAGATCGTAAGCCAGTTCGGCGTACTTAACGTAGCTTTCAATGCGACCCGGACAAATAACCACGACCCGGTCATGACTTTTGGCGCAGAAGCGAACAAAGCGCACCGGAACGTTATCCACGCCCGTAAATTCAGCCTCTTCCCGCTGACGCCAGAAATCGGTCAGTGGCCCCATGGTAAAGGCCGCAAACGCGTTTTCTCGTGTTTCCCAGTCCTTTTGCTGCAAAAACATCGGGCTTACACCCCTGATAACCGCTGAAAATCGTTTTTTTATCGTGCATCACACAATGCTTACACAATAGCGTATTGTGGCATAAAAACAGACAATCAGGGAGTTTCTCATGACGTTCGAGTGGTGGTTTGCCTATCTGCTGACATCTCTTATTCTCAGCCTGTCGCCGGGATCCGGGGCGATAAATACCATGACCACCTCAATCAACCACGGTTATCGCGGCGCGGCGGCTTCTATTGCCGGGCTACAGACCGGGCTCGGCATTCATATCGTGCTGGTGGGCGTTGGCCTGGGTACGCTTTTTTCCCGTTCGCTGTTGGCCTTTGAAATCCTGAAATGGGCGGGCGCCGCTTATCTTATCTGGCTCGGCATTCAGCAGTGGCGAGCCGCGGGTTCTCTCGAGCTGAATACCCTTGCGCAAGCGCAGAGCCGCGGCAAACTCTTTAAGCGCGCGGTGTTCGTCAACCTGACCAACCCAAAAAGCATCGTGTTCCTCGCCGCGCTCTTCCCGCAGTTTATCGTACCGCACCAGCCCCAGGTGATGCAGTACCTCGTGCTCGGCGTCACCACCATCGTGGTCGATATTATCGTGATGATTGGCTACGCCACGCTGGCGCAGCGCATCGCCGCGTGGATCAAAGGGCCCAAACAGATGAAGGCGCTAAACAAGGTTTTTGGATCGCTGTTTATGCTGGTCGGCGCCCTGCTGGCCTCCGCGCGCCACGCCTGATGGATGGAAGCACGCTCGCAAATTATCGTTAGCTTTGCGGGTATAGCGACATCCTCAGCCGAGCAGGCGGGCAAAGAACAAAGATAATTTTTTTGCCCGCTGTTGAACTCGCAGCGCCAGTGCCAGAATGCCGCCAGATTCTCTTCTTCATGGACGAAAACGATGGCGGAAGCGGCAACCCCTCACGATGCGGTATTCAGAACTTTTCTCTCCCGTGTGGAAACCGCACGGGATTTTATCGAGATCCATCTGCCCCCCTCACTCATGCAAATTTGCAAACTGGATACCCTACGCCTTGAGTCAGGAAGCTTTATTGAAGATGATCTGCGCCCCTTCTACAGCGATATCCTCTATTCTCTGGAAACGACCAGTGGTTGCGGCTATGTTCACGTTCTGATTGAACATCAAAGTTCGCCAGATAAATTAATGGCGTTTCGTTTAATGCGCTATGCCATCGCTGCTATGCAGCGGCACATAGAAGAAGGGCATAAAACGCTACCTCTGGTGATCCCGATTCTTTTTTATCAGGGACGGCGAAGCCCCTATCCCTGGTCGCTGGACTGGCTGGAGAACTTTGCCGATCCGGATACTGCGCGCCAGATTTACTCCACCGCCTTTCCGCTGGTGGACATCACCGTTATTCCCGATGACGAAATCATGGAGCACCGGAGTATAGCGGCCCTGACGCTGGTACAAAAGCATATATGGCAGCGCGATATGGCCGAGCTCGTCGACAAGCTCACCAGCCTGCTGTTGCTGGAACAGATGAGCAGACAACAAATTACCGTACTGATAAAATATATGGCCCAGGCGGGAGAAGAGCAGGATGTTCGGCCGCTATTATATGAGCTGGCACAGCGGGTGCCGCAACATGGAGGTGTACTGATGACTCTGGCAGAAAAGTGGCTTGAGGAAGGTATGCAGAAGGGCATTAAGGAAGGCATAAAAGAGGGCAAACGCGCTGCGCTTCTTAACGTCGCAAAGGCCATGCTCGAGCGGGGCATTGATACTACTGCGGTTATGGAAATGACCGGTCTGACGTCCGACGATTTGCAGCAGCTGCGTCATTAATATCCGGCCCGTCCATAACCCTTGGGCGGGCCGCAGAACGCTTAGCGCGAAATAATCAGGTGAATACCAAACCCGGCAAACAGAGTACCGGCAATGCCGTCTATCCACTTCGCCATCCGCTGATAGCCGCGGCGCATGCCCGGTAGGGCGAACAGGCTGGCGACCACCGTAAACCAGGCCAGCGTCTCCAGAACAATCAGCAGGAAAATCCCCCAGCGCGCGCCGGAACTGACGCTGTCGCCGACAAACAGCGAGAACACGGAGCCAAAATAGATAATCGCTTTTGGGTTAGCCAGATTGGTCAGCAGCCCTTTCAGGAAGCTCCGGCCGCTGCGCGCCAGTTCGACCTGAGGCTCTACCGCCGCTGCCGCTTCGCTTTTTTTCAGCGCGCCGCGCAGCATCTGGAAGCCCATCCAGCACAGATACAGACCGCCGCCGACCATAATAATGGTATGCAGCCAGGCCATCTTCTCGATAATCAGGTTCAGGCCGAGCAGCGCTACGCCCGCCCATACCATCACTCCGCAGGTGATCCCCAGCACGCCCATCATCGCCTCTTTGCGGGAGCGGCTAACGGCGGTTTGTGAAACAAAGAAGAAGTCCGGGCCAGGACTCATCAGCGCAATGATATGCACCAGCGCCACGGTGAAAAAAAGCGTCAACATAATTAACTCGCAGGAAAATAGTCAGGGCGAAAACTATATTTACACTTTTTCGTCTGGCTGACTACTCATCATCGCCATCCACGTGCGCGCGAATCAGGGCCATAAACTCTTTACCAAAACGCTCGAGCTTACGCGTGCCAACGCCGTTGACGCTGAGCATCTCCCCGGCCGTCAGCGGCGTTTGCTCAGCCATTTCAATTAGCGTCGCATCGTTAAACACCACGTAGGGCGGGATATTCTCTTCGTCGGCAATCGCCTTACGCAGTTTGCGCAGCTTGGCGAACAGCTTGCGATCGTAATTACCGCCAAAGGATTTCTGCATCGCTTTCGGCTTCAGCGCCACAATACGCGGCACGGCAAGCTGTAGCGTCACGTCGCCGCGCAGGACCGGACGCGCGGCCTCGGTAAGCTGTAGCGCAGAGTGCTGGGCTATATTCTGCGTAACCAGGCCTAAATGAATAAGTTGACGGATCACGCTGACCCAATGCTCGTGGCTCTGTTCGCGCCCAATGCCGTAGACCGGCAGCTTGTCGTGCCCCATATCGCGAATACGCTGGTTATTGGCGCCGCGCAGCACTTCCACCACGTAGCCCATACCAAAGCGCTGATTGACGCGGTAAATCGTCGACAGCGCCTTACGCGCGTCCATTAAACCGTCGTACTGTTTCGGCGGATCGAGGCAGATATCGCAGTTGCCGCAGGGCTCCTGGCGCCCCTCGCCAAAGTAGTTGAGCAGCACCAGACGGCGGCAGGTTTGCGCTTCGGCAAAGGCCCCCATCGCGTTGAGCTTATGGCGTTCAATGTCCTGCAGCGGCCCGGCGGGTTTCTCCTCAAGGCAGCGTCGGAGCCACGCCATATCCGCCGGATCGTAAAACAGCATCGCCTCGGCAGGCAGCCCATCGCGCCCGGCGCGCCCGGTCTCCTGGTAATAGGATTCAATATTGCGGGGGATATCGAAATGCACCACAAAACGGACGTTCGGTTTGTTGATACCCATACCGAAGGCTACCGTCGCCACCACGATTTGCAGGTCGTCGCGCTGGAATTTCTCCTGCACGTCGGCGCGGATATGGTTTTCCAGCCCGGCGTGATAGGCCGCGGCGCTGATGCCGCGGCTTTGCAGGCGAGCGGCGGTGTCTTCCACTTTTGAGCGGCTATTGCAGTAGATAATGCCCGACTTACCGCGCTGATCCTGCACGTAGCGCATCAGCTGATCCAGCGGCTTAAACTTCTCCATCAGCATATAGCGGATGTTGGGTCGGTCGAAGCTGCTGACCTGAATGAGCGGGTCGTTTAGATCCAGCAGGCGAACAATGTCGCGACGCGTCGTGTCATCGGCGGTAGCGGTCAGCGCCATAAACGGGATTTGCGGTATCCGCTGGCGCAGCTGCCCTAACGCGGCGTATTCCGGACGGAAATCGTGCCCCCACTGGGAAATACAGTGCGCCTCGTCTACCGCCACCATCGACAGATTCCAGTGCGTAAGATGCTCAAGGAAGTTATCCAGCATCAGGCGCTCCGGGGCGATATACAGCAGGCGAATCTGCCCGCTGCGGCAGCCGGCCATCACCTCCTGCTGCTGCTCCCGGCTCTGGGTTGAGTTCAGGCATGCCGCCGCCACGCCGTTAGCCAGCAGCTGATCGACCTGGTCCTTCATCAAGGAAATAAGCGGCGACACCACGACGGTGAGACCGCCCAGTACCAGCGCCGGAACCTGATAACACAGCGACTTGCCGCCGCCGGTTGGCATCACCACCAGGCAATCGCGCCCGGCCAACGCCGTATCAATGATAGTTTCCTGGCCCGGGCGAAACTGCTGGTAGCCGAAGGTCTCTTGTAAAACCTGCTTAGCCAGCGATTCCTGATCCAATACTTCCGCCTGCGCCACGTTGACCCCATATGCCTGAAAAGAAAACAGGCGCTATTTTCAGCGCCTGAGAGCCAGAGTGCAACGATTAAAACAGATCGTTGAGCATCAGCCCGACGCCGACGCGGGTCTGATTGAAGTTATAATCGATGAGCGACTCGCCATAACCGCTATAGACCTGAGTATAGACGCGCACGTGTTTGGTGATCGGATAGCTCACCCCAAGCTCGGCGCCGCCGTAGCCGGTATTCCAGTTATATTGCCCCTGGGCGCTGAGGATGGCGTCGCCCAGCTGATAGCCCACTTTCAGCCGGTAATACCCCATATATTTGGTGATATCCGGATTATCGTCGGTGCTGCCAATCACGTACCAGGGCTTCACCTCAACCAGCCAGTTGCCGTTTTGCGCCATCAGCCGGGTATAGAGGCGGTTCCAGCTGCGGGAGGTGGGATCGGAACGGCCGTTAGAGTCGTGGTTATAACCCATCTCAACGTCGCGCAGCGTCCAGCCGGCGAACGAGTAATCGGTCGCAAACCCGAGGAACAGCTGCGGCTCATAGTTGGTTTCGCGAAACGGCGCGGACTCTTTGCTGTTGGAGAGCTGCCACCAGGATTTTTGCGTATAAGAAGCGCCCAGCAGCGAATTCTCACCGAGGATCCCTCGCCACAGCGGAAACGCCAGGCTGAGCTGGAACTTCACTTCATCTTTACGCGCATTTTCGGCCCAGTCGTAGCTACGAATCGCTTCTTTATTGAGATCGCTGGTCCACGTATAGAGCAGATAGTTGCTCTCGTAGGGATAGAGCAGGAACGGATTATCATGGTCCTGTAACAGGTTGGCGATAATGCTCCCGCGAACGACCGGAGCGTCGTGGACCTGTTTATTCACCGGCGCGTCCTGCGCCAGAACGCCGGCCGGAAGCGCAACAAGCGCCAGCAGGCAGGCCAAAGAGATACGCATTGCTGTTCTCCTGGATGGATATTTATTATTTCTGTTTAACCCAGGCAGCATTCTACCTATTTATGCGGCATCTGACCTGTTATCCGTTCTTAAAGTAGAAATCAATATTTTAGAAGCATAAAATCAACATTTCATTAACTTATGGAAGTGTTGTTATGTCTGAACTGACCGCCGCCGCCGCCCTGAAGCTGGTGGGAGAGATCTTCGTCTACCATATGCCGTTTAATCGTGCCTTAGGGCTGGAGCTGGAGCGCTATGAAAAGGAGTTTGCCCAGCTGAGTTTCAACAATCAGCCGATGATGGTGGGCAACTGGGCGCAGAGCATTTTACATGGCGGCGTGATCGCCTCAGCGCTGGACGTCGCTGCGGGGCTGGTATGCGTCGGCAGCACGCTGACTCGCCACGACACCATCAATGAAGAAGAGCTGCGCCAGCGCCTGTCGCGGATGGGCACTATCGATCTGCGCGTCGACTACCTGCGTCCGGGCCGCGGGGAACGCTTTACCGCCACCAGCAGCCTGCTGCGAGCCGGTAATAAAGTGGCGGTGGCCCGCGTCGAGCTGCATAACGAAGAGCAGGTGTATATCGCCAGCGCCACGGCGACGTATATGGTGGGTTGATCGGCCTAAATCGAGTAACATCTCTCTCTTTGGCAATGGATTTGTACCGATGGACGCTAAACAAACGCGGGTGGGGATTCTTCTGGCCCTGGCCGCCTATTTTATCTGGGGTATCGCGCCGGCGTACTTCAAGCTTATCTACTATGTTCCCGCCGATGAAATTCTGACTCACCGCGTGATCTGGTCCTTCTTCTTCATGGTCGCGCTGATCAGCATCAGCCGTCAGTGGCCGCAGGTCAAAAGGCTGCTAAAAACGCCGAAAAAGGTGTTCCTGCTGGCGCTCTCTGCGGTGCTGGTGGGCGGCAACTGGCTGCTGTTTATCTGGGCGGTGAATAACCATCATATGCTGGAAGCCAGCCTGGGCTATTTTATCAATCCGCTGGTGAATATTCTGCTGGGGATGATCTTCCTCGGGGAGCGCTTTCGCCGGATGCAGTGGCTGGCGGTGCTGCTGGCCGCCTGCGGCGTGCTGGTACAGCTCTGGACCTTCGGCTCGCTGCCGATTATCGCGCTGGGCCTGGCGTTCAGCTTCGCTTTTTACGGCCTGCTGCGTAAAAAGATCGCCGTGGATGCGCAAACCGGGATGCTGTTTGAGACGCTCTGGCTGCTGCCGGTTGCTGCGATTTATCTGTTTGGTATTGCCGATAGCCCGACCAGCCACATGGGGCAGAATCCGTGGTCGCTGAACCTGCTGCTGATGGCGGCGGGCGTGGTCACCACCATCCCGCTGCTGTGCTTTACCGGAGCGGCGACGCGTCTGCGCCTCTCCACGCTGGGATTTTTCCAGTATATCGGCCCGACGCTGATGTTCCTGCTGGCGGTAACCTTCTACGGCGAAGTGCCGGGCGCAGATAAAATGATAACCTTCGCCTTTATCTGGGTGGCGCTGGCGATTTTCGTGATGGATGCGGTTTACACAATACGCCGTACGCGTAGGGCATAAAGCCAAGCTGGTACGCAAAAAAGGAGCCGAAGCTCCTTTTTTTACAGCCAGTTTTTACGCTTAAAGTACAGATACGGCGCCAGGCCGGCGAGCATCATAAAGACAATCGCGCCGGGATAGCCAAAGCTCCAGTGCAGCTCGGGCATAAACTCAAAGTTCATCCCATAGCTGGAAGCCACCAGCGTCGGCGGCAGGAACACCACGGAGACCACCGAGAAGATCTTGATGATGCGGTTCTGCTCAATGTTGATAAAACCCATCGCCGCCTGCATCAGGAAGTTAACCTTCTGGAACAGCGACTCGTTGTGCGGCAGCAGGGATTCGATGTCGCGCAGGATCTCACGCGCCTGCTCCAGCTGACCGGCCGGAAGGCGGGCTTTGCGCACGAGGAAGTTCAGCGCGCGCTGGGTATCCATCAGACACAGGCGGACTTTCCAGCCGATATCTTCCTGCTCCGCCAGCGTCGAGAGCGCCTCGTCGTAATCATCGCCCTGACGGCCTTCCATGATCACCCGGCTGAGCTTTTCCAGGTCGCTATAGATGTTTTCAATTTCATCCGCCAGCTGCTCGATTTTGGTTTCGAACAGGTCCAGCAGCAGCTCGTAAGCGTTGCCGTCCACCATCGACTGGCTGCGGGCGCGCATGCGATACAGGCGGAAAGCAGGCAGCTCCCGTTCGCGCAGGGTGAACAGACGCCCTTCGCGGATAGTAAACGCGACGGTAGAGTTACCGGCGTGATCCTCTGCATCTTCAAAAAAGAAAAATGAGTGGATATGCAGGCCGTCTTCATCCTCAAAGAAACGCGCTGACGCTTCGATGTCTTCCAGCTCCGGGCGCGTCGCCAGGTTCTGACCCAATTCCGTTTGCACGCGGCTTCGTTCATCGTCGTCAGGCTCGACCAGATCGACCCACACCGAACTGGCGAGGTGCTTGATCTCGTCGGCTTCCAGACGCGTTAAACGATTGTTTTCCAGTTGAAATGCGCTCAGCATGACCGGGACTCCCAATGCAAAAAATTATCGGACAGTTCGGTGGGCACACAGAAACAATTTGGGTTTCAGACCATTAAGCCTGACTCAGAGCGACGGGAATAGAACGGGTCGCCGACAACCGCTAAGGCTATCAGCATAAGAGGATAGCCTTAGGAGTTGTTCCTGATGGGCAGGAAATTGAGCCAGCATCTACTGGGTGTGTCCAAGGCGAATGTCCTCTTAGCGTAATCGTGCGCGCATGTTACGCCAGCGCAAAAACGGCGTCAACACGCAACGGAACGCTAAAGAGCAAATCAAGCTCCTTAACGTATAAAGGTAGCAGAATATTACAAAATAATGATACTTTTCTTACTGTTACACTGTTTCAAGCCGGGCATACGCCGCGACCAGCCATTTAATCCCCTGCCCCTGAAACGCAACCTGCAGGCGGCTGTGTTCGCCGCTGCCTTCGAGGTTCACGATCGTGCCTTCGCCAAACTTGGCATGGCGCACGCGCTGGCCCAGCTTATAGCCGGTGTCGTTTTCCGCCATCGGCGTCCCCATCCGCTGATGGCTGACCGGACGGCTCACCGTGGCGCGCAGCCGCACCTCTTCCACGCAAGACTCCGGCAGCTCGCCGATAAAGCGCGACGGACGGTGATAAACCTCTTTGCCATACAGGCGGCGGGTTTCCGCATAGGTCAGCGTGAGCTTCTGCATCGCGCGGGTGACGCCGACGTAGGCCAGACGGCGTTCTTCTTCCAGGCGGCCGCCCTCATCAAGCGCCATCTGGCTCGGGAACATCCCCTCTTCCACGCCGACGATAAAGACCTGCGGGAACTCCAGCCCTTTCGCCGAGTGCAGGGTCATCAGCTGTACCGCATCCTGCCAGGTATCCGCCTGCCCTTCTCCCGCTTCCAGCGCCGCATGCGAGAGGAACGCCTGCAGCGGCATCAAATCTTCATCTTCTTCGTTGTAGCTGAACTGGCGCGTTGCCGTCACCAGCTCCTCTAAGTTTTCAATGCGCGTCTGGCCTTTCTCGCCTTTCTCCTGCTCGTACATCATGCGCAGGCCGGAGTCTTTAATCACCCGATCGGTCTGCACGTGCAGCGGCATATCGGCGGTTTCCTGCGCCAGGGCGTCAATGAGCTCCATAAAACGCTGCAGGGCGCTGGCGGCGCGTCCGGCAAGCACTTTATCTTTTAACAGCTCGCGACAGGCCTGCCACAGCGTCAGCTGACGGTCGCGCGAGGTCTGGCGCACCACGTCCAGCGTGCGATCGCCGATACCGCGCGTCGGGGTATTCACCACGCGCTCAAAGGCCGCGTCGTCATTACGATTGGCGATCAGGCGCAGATAGGAGAGCGCATCTTTGATCTCCTGGCGTTCGAAGAAGCGCATGCCGCCATAAATACGATACGGCATGCTGGCCTGCAGCAGCGCCTCTTCCAGCACGCGCGACTGGGCGTTGCTGCGATACAGAATCGCGCACTGCTCCAGCGCCCCGCCGTTTTCCTGCCAGGTTTTGATGCGGTTGACGACAAAGCGCGCCTCATCAAGATCGTTAAACGCGCAGTAGAGCGAAATCGGCTCGCCGTCGGCGCCGTCGGTCCACAGCTTTTTCCCCAGACGCCCGCTGTTGTTTTCAATCAGGGCGTTGGCCGCGCTGAGGATATTGCTGGTCGAGCGATAGTTTTGCTCGAGGCGGATAGTTTCCGCGCCGGGGAAATCGTTGAGGAAGCGCTGGATGTTCTCCACCTGCGCGCCGCGCCAGCCGTAAATGGACTGATCGTCATCGCCGACGATCATCACCTTGCCGGTATCACCCGCCAGCAGGCGGATCCACGCGTACTGAATGTTGTTGGTATCCTGAAATTCGTCCACCAGGATATTGGTAAAGCGCTCGCGGTAGTGCTGAAGAATGTGCGGCTTGTTGAGCCACAGCTCGTGGGCGCGCAGCAGCAGTTCGGCGAAATCCACCAGCCCCGCCCGATCGCAGGCCTCCTGGTAGGCCTGATAAACCTTCTGCCAGGTCTGCTCAACCGGGTTACCGTAGCTCTGTATATGGTGCGGGCGCAGCCCTTCATCTTTCTGGCCGTTGATGTACCACATCGCCTGACGCGGCGGCCACTGCTTCTCATCGAGATTCATCGCCTTAATCAGACGCTTGAGCAGGCGCAGCTGGTCTTCGCTGTCGAGGATCTGGAAGTCCTGCGGCAGGTTGGCGTCAAGGTGATGAGCGCGCAGCAGCCGGTGCGCCAGCCCGTGGAAAGTGCCAACCCACATACCGCCCTGGGTGGTACCCATCAGTTGGCCAATACGATGGCGCATTTCCGCCGCCGCTTTGTTGGTAAAGGTCACCGCCATAATGGAGTAAGGGGAACAGTGCTCAACGCTCAGCAGCCAGGCGATGCGGTGTACCAGTACGCGCGTCTTACCGCTGCCCGCGCCTGCCAGAACCAGCATGTTAGTACGTGATGCCGCAACGGCTTCACGCTGTTTGTCATTAAGGCTGTCGAGCAGATAAGAAACGTCCATTGGCACCGCCGGAAATGAGACGCCCGGCAACGTTCAGTCCACCGGGCTACTGTTAATTTATACAGAACTACTGACGATTATATCAGCGAGGTCAGAGATGCCAACCGTGAAATTTCGATGTGCGGTAACAGGCGGCTGTCGGCGGTGCGCATCAGGTCTGCGCCCTGCGGTTTGATCCAACAGGCCTGCATGCCGCAGCGAATGGAGCCCGCCACGTCGGTCGTCAGATCGTCCCCAACGTGCAGAATCTGCCCCAGCGGCAGCGCCAGCCGCTCGGCTGCGAGATGATACATATCGGCAAAAGGCTTAGAGCGCCCGTCCGGACCGGCGCGCAGCACGAAGCGGAAGTAGTCGCTCAGGCCAAAAAGCTCCGGCTGGGCATTACCGTTGGTAATGGCCACCAGCGGCCACTTTTCCGCCAGCTGCGCCAGCGTATCGTGCGTTTCCTGCGGGACATCGATCAGGCTGCGCCAGTGGGCGAAGTTCGCCATCGCTTCCTCGGCCCCCGTTTTCGCCAGCGCCGCAGAAAGCCCGGCGTTGATCATCCCCAGCTCCAGCGCGCGGCGGCGCCACTCGGTGACATCGTGGTAAATTTCCGGCTCTGACGCCAGCAGCGTCTGGCGCAGCCGGTTGAGTTCGCTGGCGTCAAATTGACTCAGCGACGGGTGGTAGCTACGCACAAAGCTCAGCGACTCATGCAGCGTTCGGTCAATCACCGGACGGTTGTCATAAAGGGTATCGTCCAGGTCAAATGTCAGTGCTGAAATCTGGCCCAGAGGTCGGTAAAAACGCATTATTTCCCCCGTTTGGCGCGCGGATGCGCCGCATCGTACACCGACGCAAGGTGTTGAAAATCAAGATGGGTATAAATTTGAGTGGTGGACAGATTCGCATGACCCAGCAGCTCCTGCACCCCGCGCAGATCGCCGCTCGACTCCAGCATATGGGTCGCGAAAGAGTGGCGCAGCTTATGCGGATGCACGTGGCTGTTGAGGCCCTGCTTAATGCCCCATTCGGCAAAGCGCTTTTGCACGTTACGCGCGGAAATTCGCTTACCCAGCTTTGATAAGAACAGGGCGTCTTCATCAGCGCCGAACAGGCCGCGCAGGTCGAGCCAGTGCTCAATCCACACCACCGCGTTGCGGCCAATCGGCAGGCGGCGCTCTTTGCTGCCTTTGCCCATCACCCACACCTCGCCGGATTCCAGATCGAGGTGCTTAATGTCGAGATTCACCAGCTCCGAGAGACGCAGTCCCGCGCCGTACATCACTTCCAGCATCGCCCTGTCGCGTACCGCCAGCGGATCGTTAAGATCGATATCCAGCAGTCGGTTAACGTCGTCGACGTCGATATTTTTCGGTAAATGGCGCGGTGTTTTCGGCGCCGAAATCCCCTTCGCCGGATTCGCGGCCAGTTCGCCCTGGCTCACCAGCCAGTCAAAGAAGCTGCGTAAGGCGGAGAGACGTAAAGCCAGGCTGGCTGGCCCCAGCCCCTGGCGACGGCTGCGCACCGCCAGGCTACGGACCTGGGCAGCATCGCACTGCTGCCAGCTTTTCAGCCCGGCGCTATCCGCCAGCGCGATAAGCGTCTCAAGCTGGCGGCGGTAGTTCAACAGCGTTATCGGGCTCAGCTGACGCTCCACGCCGAGATAGCGTAAAAAGCGTTCTACGGGCGTAAACAGCGGCGAGTCGGTCATGCGCGCTCGATCCAGCGCTCCAGCAACCCCGGGAGCATCGACGCAATTTCCTGCAAAAGCTGCGTTCCCTGACCTTGCTGATAGTGCTGAGGGTCGCGACTGCTGAACAGCATCACGCCGGGCGCTTCATCTCCCCCCAGCAGCGACATCGCCACCGAACCCACGGCTTTTGCTTCCGGCAGCACCACCAGCAGTTCCGGGCCGTTTAATGGGCCAAGATAATGGCGCTGTTGCCCAAGACGCTGAATGCGAATAGGCTCAAACGCCTGACGGCTTATCGCCAGATGAGTGAATTTGGAGGGCGCGCCGAGCCGCCAGCTGTCGGGAAACAGGCGCACCGTGGCGCCCGCCAGCCCCAGCTCGCGCGCCCAGCGATGAAAGCGGTTCAGCATTTCATCAAGGCTATCGGCCGCCGCCAGCCGCGTCTGGAGATCAAACAGGCGCTGAAACAGGCTTTCGTTAGCCGTCGCCTGGGCCATCAGCAGCGTCATATTCTCTTCCAGCACGTTGATATGGTTCCGCGCCCGCGCCATGTGCCATTCCACCAGCGAGACCGAACCACGTACCGGATGCGGCACCGACATATGCTCCACCAGCGCCGCATTACGAATAAAGAATTCAGGATGTTGCAACAGATAGTCCACCACTGCGCGATCGTTCAGCTCGCTGGCGAGTGCCTGCTGTTCTTCCCCGACTTGTTTCATAAATGAATAAATCCGTCATAGACATGTGCCGCCGGGCCAGTCATATACAGCGGTTGGCCCGGACCTTTCCAGGCGATATCAAGACGCCCGCCGGGTAATTCCACGCGGACCTCCTCGCCCAGTAACCCCTGCTGGATACCGACTGCCGCCGCCGCGCAGGCGCCGCTGCCGCAGGCCTGCGTTTCACCCGCGCCGCGTTCATACACGCGCAGGCGAATATGGGAGCGGCTGACCACCTGCATAAAGCCGATGTTCGCCCGCTCCGGGAAGCGCTCGTGGTTTTCCATCACCGGGCCGAGCGTTTCCACCGTCGCGGTTTCCACATCATCGACCTGGATAACGCAGTGCGGGTTGCCCATCGACACCACGCCGCACAATACTGTCTGTTCAGCGGCGCGCATGATATAGGTCTTTTCCGCTTTGTTGGCGCGGAACGGCACCTGCGACGGTTCGAAGTTTGGCTCACCCATATTCACGCGCACCAGATCGTCTTCCGTTACGCTTAATACCATACGGCCGTTCGAGGTACTGACGCGGATGTCACGTTTATTGGTCAGGCCTTTCAGGCGCACAAAGCGGGCGAAACAGCGCGCGCCGTTGCCGCATTGCGCCACCTCGCTACCGTCGGCATTGAAGATGCGATAGTGGAAGTCGAGCTCCGGATCGTAGGGCGGCTCAACCACCAGCAGCTGATCGAAGCCCACGCCAAGATGCCGATCCGCCAGACGACGAATCAGTTCCGGTGAGAAAAAAACATTCTGAGTTACCGCGTCAACAACCATAAAGTCATTGCCAAGGCCATGCATTTTAGAGAACTGCATCATCTACTCCAGCAGCGCGGAACTGTCAGTAATTCACCTGGGTCGGACCACCGCTATCACCGCGATCGTTACGATCCGGCGTAGAGCTCTGGATACCGCTATCAACCGGTTTAGTCGGCGGAGGCGCCGTTTTATCCGCTGGCGGGAAATAGAGCGGCCCTTTCAGACCACAGCCGGTGAGGCTGAGGACCGCAAATAAAACGGCAAGCGCTGGGAAAACGTTTTTCATGGATAGTAGCCCGTAATTCATTCTTTCTGTTTTCTATCATCGCAGGAGAAGACGTAAAAGCAAGCGTTTAGGGCAGCTTTATGACATCTGAAAAGCGGCTTTCCACCAGGGTTACAGCGCAAACGCGTTGGTAGATATACGCTGAGTATTCATTTTAGCAGGGTCACTGCCAGCATTTTTTTAGCACCTGTATCGACTGCACAATATCCGCTTCCATCACGCCGGCAAATCCCAGCACCACCCCGTAATGATGGCGGCTTTCAGGCGTACCGGGGATCCACAATGCGCTCAGCGGCGTAATTTCCACGCCTGCCGCCTGGGCCTGGCTAACGAGACGGGTTTCTGTTTCAGCATCATCCAGCGTAATCGCCGCATGTAGCCCCGAGGCCACTTCCGGCATCACGCCAATATGGCTCAGATGCTGATTCCATTCGGCCAGCAGCAGATCGCGACGGCTTTTACTGATTCTGCGCATTCGCCGGATATGGGGCTGGAAATGACCCTCCGAAATAAAGCTCGCCATCACCTGCTGGTCGTTCATTGGCGGCTGGCGGGTGGATAGCGTACGCAGCAGGTTCAGCGGTTCCACCAGCTGTTGCGGAACCACCATGTAGCCCAGGCGTAGCGCGGGATACATCACTTTGGAAAACGAACCGATATAAATCACCCGATGGCGGTTATCCAGCGCGGCGAGCGGCATCAGCGGCGTGCCGTTATAGCGATACTCGCCGTCGTAATCATCCTCCATAATCCACGCCTGATGCTTTCTGGCCCACTCCAGCAGCGTCATCCGCCGCGATAGCGAGAGCGTCGCGCCCGTCGGGTACTGGCATGACGGGCTCACGTAGACCATCCGGGCGTCGGGATAATCCGTCAACTGCGCCGTCTGAAGCCCCTCATCATCAACGTTAATCGCTTTAATATTCAAACCAAGGCAGGAGAATACGCCCGCCGCCGCCCAGTGGCAGGGGTTTTCCATAATGACGTCCTGCCCGGCGCGCAGCAGCAGCGCGGAACAGAGCATTATCGCCTGCTGTGCGCCAAGGGTAATAATCACCTGGGCCGGATCGCACTTCAGGCCGCGCGAGGTGTGCAGATAGCTGGCGATAAGCTCGCGCAGCTGTAAATCGCCCGCCGGAACGCCGTAACCCATTTGCGCAATGGGTCGCCGCCGCCAGAAGCGGTTTTGCAGGCGCGACCAGGTATCAAACGGGAAATGGTCAATCGCGGGCATGCCGATGCGAAAAGCCTTCGGCGGGCCATCGTGCACAAAATGGCGATTAAACCGCGCCGTCAGCGGCAGGCGCGAGTCGACGCGTAAGGCAGGAATTTCAGGGACGTCGGGGCCTTCGTCAACCTCCTGCCCGCGATAACGTATATAGGTGCCGTCGCCCTGTCGGGTTTCAATTAAATCATCGGCATATAAACGCTCGTAGACCGAGACCACCGTATTGCGAGAAACCCCCAGCAGCCGCGCCAGCTCACGCGTCGCGGGTAGTTTAGCCCCGTGAAGACCGGGCGTATTCACCATCTTCTCTCTCAGGGCGCGATAAAGCTGCTCGCTACGCTTTCTGCCAGCATCCAGCTTTATACCCGTTAAATCAAAAGGCAGAGCAACCGACAAATTGGCACCTTAATATCGTGGGTTTTTGGTCCTGTTATACATCCAATATGACAATTAGCATAGGCGCATTAATACTCATGATGAAAGCGACGCCTTTCATCGCTCTCTGAACCCTGAATGATTGAGCCTACTATGTCAGCATCAGAAATCACGATTTTTGCCGCTAAAAAAATCATTACGATGTGCCCGAACCGCCCGGAGACCACCCATGTCGCGGTGCGCGGCGACCGTATTTTAGGCACCGGCACGCTTGAAGAACTCACCGGCTTTGGCGAATACCAGCTGGACGAGACCTTTGCCGATAAAGTGTTAATGCCCGGCCTGATTGAAGCCCACTCGCACGTCACCGGCGGCGGTATGTGGCAATTCCCCTATGTGGGTTACTACGATCGCCCGGACCATACCGGTAAAGTCTGGAAAGGCTGCCGCTCTTTTGACGACGTCGTCAGCGCGCTGCAGGCGGTGGAACGTGAGATGACCGATCCGCACGCGCCGCTGATCGCATGGGGCGTTGATCCCATTTATTTCGGCAGCGAAAAGCTGGGCCGCGAACATCTGGACCGCGTCTCAACCACCCGTCCGGTCGCGGTTATCCATATGAGCATCCACCTGATGGGCGCCAATACCGCCGCGCTGCACGACTGCGGAATATTTGACGACTGCCAGATCGAAGGCGTGGTGAAAAATCAGGACGGTACGCTGCACGGCGAGCTGGTGGAGTTCGCCGCCATGGGGCCAATCCTGAATAAATATGGTTTCTGGGACGAACTCACCACCGAAATCGCCATCGCCAATTTCGGCCAGGAAGCGTTTCGCGCAGGCTGCACCAGCGCAGCCGATATGGGTCTGACCGATTTCAGCAATCCCGAGCTGATGACCAACTACATCCGCATGACCCGTGAAGAGGACTTCCCGATTCGTCTGCTGGTGGCCTACGGTCCTCCTTTCGTCAAAAAACCCTTCCAGGAAGCGCTGGATTTCGCCCCGGACGTCATGCGTCACGGGCACGAAAAAATGCACTTCGGCCCGATGAAAATCTTCCTCGACGGCTCTATCCAGGGTGGGTCAGGACGGATGCTGGAGCCCTTCTATTATCTGGATGGCCACAACGGCGCGTGGAACGCCACGCCGGAAGAGGTGGAGCAGCAGGTCTACGACATCATGTCCCGCGGCTACCAGGTTCACTGCCACTGTAACGGCGACGAGGCCTCGGAAGCGTTCATTAAAGCCGTCGAGAAAACCCTGAATCGTATTCCTGCAGTGAACCACCGCGCGGTGATGCAGCACGCGCAGATGCTGCGTGAAGATCAGTTCAAACGCATCAAAGAGATGGGTATGGGCGTGAACTTTTTCAGCAACCACATCTATTACTGGGGCGATCAGCACTACAGCAAAACCATGGGCCCGGAGCGCGCAATGCGTATGGACGCCTGCGGCAGCGCGGTGCGCCACGGTATTCCTTTCGCCTTCCACAGCGATTGCGGCATCACCCCCATCAACCCGCTGTTCACCGGCTGGTGCGCGGTGAACCGCCTGACGGCATCCGGGCGCGTACTGGGCGAAGCGGAAAAAATCTCCGTCGATCAAGCGCTGCACGCGATGACCCTCGGCGCGGCATGGACCATGAAAATGGACCATCTGATCGGCAGCATCGAATGCGGTAAATATGCCGACTTCACCGTGCTGGAAGAGGATCCGCAGGCCATCGAGCCGGTTCAGCTTAAAGATGTGAAGGTCTGGGGCACCGTGCTGGGCGGTAAGAAACAGCAAATCCAGTAATCCTGTTGCGAACATTATCCACCCGGCGGCATCGTCGGGCGGATAGCTATTGCACAAAATCATTCACGTGGCATCAAGGCGGCACCTGAGAGAATCCTCGGTCACTTATTACAGTAAGCGACCGGGGTGAACGCAGGCAGCCAGCACAGAGGCAGCTTGAAGGATGATGTGTAGATTGCCTGAAATTAACCACAGAACACGATCATGACGACAAATTCAGTAATTAACTCTCCCGGCATGTCGCGCAACGCGGCCGCCGATACGGCGATGAAATGGTTGCCGCTGCTGGTGCTGTGCCTCGCTCAGCTTTCGACATCCGGCGATAATGCCACGCTGAGCATCGCTACCGGCGCGCTGGTCAAAGACCTGCACGCGTCAATGGATCTCATCAGCATCGCCAACGCGATGTATTCGCTGGCCGCGGGCTCTCTGATGGTCGCCGCCGGGATGGCCGGGCTTATCGTCGGCTGGAAGAAAACCTTCCGCATCGGCTGCGCGCTGCTGTTTCTTGCCGAGCTGACCGCTTATTTCTCACCGAACATGCTGGTCTTCACCTACGGCGCCCGTCTGCTTTCCGGTATTGGCGGAAGCTTTATGATCCCTTCGGTGCTGGGGCTTATCGCCAGTAACTACAAAGGCCGCCAGCAGGCGATCGCCTTTGGCGCTATCGGCGCAGCTAGCGGCGTCTCCTTCGCCGCCGGCCCGTTGATTTGCGGCCTGCTGGTTGACCACCTCGGCTGGCGCGCCGCGTTTGCCGCTATCGCCGGCCTGTGCATCGTTATCTTCAGCGGCTCCTTCCTGGTCCCTACGCCGGCAAAACCTGAACGCAAAGTGGTGTTCGATCTGCCGGGCGTCGTCCTGACGGTTATCGGCCTGTTCAGCGTGATCCTCGGCTTCCTGAAAGTATCAAGCTGGGGTCTGTTTACGCCGTTTAACGCGCCGTTCACCGTTATGGGCCTTAGCCCAGCGCCGTTCCTCGTCCTGTTTGGCCTGATCGTGCTGGCGATTATGCTGAAGTGGGAGCGCCATCGCGAAGCCACCACCGGCAGCGCGCTGATCCCGCTGTCGTTCCTCGCAACGCCGCAGGTGCGTAACGGTCTCTATCTGACGGCGTTTATCTTCCTCGCCTACGGTTCCGGTATTTTTGTGACCGTGAGCTTTGTACAGGTGGTTGCCGGGCTGAACGGCATTGAAACCGGCTTGCTCATTCTGCCGTTTGCGCTGGGCGTCGTGGTCTTTTCGCTGGGGCTGCCGATCGTCTGGAAAAACGCGAATCCGAAACGGATGTGCCAGAGCGCGCTGCTCATCGGCACGCTGGGCTCCGTGTTGTGCATCTTCGGCTTCGGCCCGTCCGATTTCAGCATGATCGTGCCGGTAGGGATGTGTCTGATTGGCGTCAGTATGGGCATCGTTTCCGCCTATTCCAGCTATATTGTTACCAGCGCCCTGCCGGCGCGCGATGCGCAGCAGTCCGGCGGCGTGCAGGCGACTTCGCGTAACGTCGGCCAGGCAATCGGCGTAGCGGTTTGCGGTATGGTGATGCTGACGGCGGTCACCATGACGGTACAGGATATGGCCAGCCACGACGCTTCGCTAAGCCAGGATACACAGCAGAAGGTGGCAAATCTCTCCGTTATTCCTTATCTCAGCGATACGGGTTTCTCAACGCTGATGCTGGACCAGGGCGTGAATCAGAAGGATGTAACGGAACTCAACCAGGTCTATAAAACCGCCCGCCTGAAAGCCACGCGAGCGGGTATGGTCGCCACCGCGGTCATGACGCTGCTGTTTTTATTCGGGACGCGCAATCTTCCCGTCCGCGCCAGGGGTTCTGATGACGCAGCAGGAGAAGAGCCGCGTGCGAAGAAGTCGAAAATCTGAGTTAAGATCGAAAGATAACTAACAATAACGCGCCCCTCCCGCGAGGAAGGGCGCGTTTTGTCGTTTCTATCAAAAAGGAACACGCTGTGACCACCAACCCTACACCGACAAACTGGTTACCTTTGGTTGTCTTATGCTGCGCACAGTTTCTGGCTTCCGCCGATAACGTGACGTTAAGTATCGCCACGCAGGCGCTAATGAACGATCTGCACGCCACGCTTGGGCAGGTCAGTACAGCGAATACCATGTATCCGTTGATTGCGGGCACGTTTATGGTGGCAGGCGGAATGCTGGGGTGTATCTGGGGTTGGCGAATGCTGTTTCGCATCGGCTGCCTGATTTTTATCCTCGCCGAAGCCTGCGCCTTTTTTTCGCCATCGATCGCGCTCTTCACCTGGGGCGCGCGTCTGACCGCCGGGATAGGCGGTAGCCTGATGATCCCCGCCGTTTTTGGCTTGATCTCTGCCCTGTATCAGCAGCGACGACGGGTTGCCGCCTTTGGCGCTCTGGGCGCCTCCAGCGGCATTTCATTCGCCTGTGGTCCAATTGTATGCGGATATTTGCTGGACCACGTCGGCTGGCGCATCGCGTTTGCCTCGCTTGGCCTGCTGGCGCTGCTTATCCTGCTCTGCTCCGTCATCATCCCGGCATCAGAAAACAAACGCGCCGCTATCGCCTTCGATACCCCGGGCTTTCTGTTAGGCACCCTGGGGCTGTTCCTGACGATTTTCGGTATTCTGCGCATCCCGGTCTGGGGGCTGGTTATGCCCTTCGACCCGGCAGTGAGCGTTCTCGGCCTGAGCCCCGCCCCTTTCGTTATTCTCTGCGGCCTGATGGTGCTGGTGATGATGCTGCGCTGGGAACGTTATTTTGAAGCCACTACCGGCCACGCTCTGCTCCCCGCGGTTTTCCTGAAAACCCGCCTGGTGCGCCACGGGCTCTATCTCACCGGTTGGATATTTTTTGCCTACAGTTCGGCTATTTTTACCGTGGTGAGTTTTGCGCAGATTGTTAAAAGCGTATCGGCGATGGAAACAGGGCTGCTGATACTCCCTTTTGCGATATGTCTCGCCGCCTGTTCGTTGGGCCTGCCGCTGTTTATTCAGCAGCGAAACCCTCGCCGCCAGTGCCAGATGGGGCTGACGGCGGGAATCGCCGGCGCTCTGGTCGCCGCCGCGGCGCTGCACGTAACGGGGTTTACCCCTGTACTGATGGCGTCAGGGCTTTGTTTAATCGGCGCGGGGATGGGCACCATCGCGGCCAATGCCCCGATACTGGTCACCACTGGCGCAGGGAATCGGCACGCCGAACAGTCCGGCGGCGTTCAGGCCGCCTCGCGCGATATCGGGCAGGCATTAGGAATGGCGTTAATCAGTACCGTCATGCTCACGGTGTTGACCTTCCTGATGAAATATCAGGTACAGCACGACCCGGCAATGGGCCTGGCCGCCCGACAGGCCATCGGCCATCTCACGTTTATCCCCTGGACGAGCGATCGGACTTTCCATCAGCTTATCCAGACACAAAACCTGGCGCCCGGCGATCTCTCTGGCCTTCTTCAGCATTATCAACAGAGCCGGATGCTGAGCGCGCGTTACGGGCTGCTGGCGATGGCGATCGTGACGTCTCTACTGCTGATCCGCCTTCGCCATCTGCCGAAGTCATCGTAGATTGCGCTATACTGCCGCCACGATCAAAAAAGCGGGAAAGAACCATGAACGACAGTGAATTCCATCGCCTGGCCGATACCCTGTGGGTGACCATCGAAGAGCGTCTCGACGACTGGGATGGCGACAGCGATATCGACTGCGAAATCAACGGCGGCGTGCTGACTATCAGCTTTGAAAACGGCAGCAAAATTATTATCAACCGCCAGGAGCCGCTGCACCAGGTGTGGCTGGCGACAAAACAAGGCGGCTACCATTTCGACCTGAAAGGCGACGAGTGGGTATGCGACCGCAGCGGCGAAACCTTCTGGGATCTGCTGGAACAGGCGGCGACCGCGCAGGCCGGTGAAGCGGTGAGTTTTCGCTAAACGCGCGTGATTCGAGTTCCCCGGATTGCGGCTAACGCCGTATCCGGGCGACAAAACCCATATCACCCCGAAGCCCGGGCAAGCGAAGCGCCCCCGGGAAATTTACCTGCGCCGAATGACAGGTCTACGCGGCGGGTCATGAGTAGTGCTGTAACATCGATGATGTCGCGGAATCCTCACCTGCAGCAAGGGTCGCCGCGGCAATCACCTGGCTGCGGAACGGGATCACCTGTTCGCGGCCGTCGACATCGACGATTTGATAAAACTGCGGCAGGTTAAAGTTGATAAAGCTGGAGCCGTAGGTAAAGCGGTCATGCGACGAAGAGTAGAAGCGGCTGACGTCGCGTACCAGCTCTTCTTTGCTACCTTCGCAGTGGTGATACACCTCGGCGCGGTTGCTCTCATCAAGGATATAGATGTTAAATCCGTTATCGTTATCCGCATCTTCAAAGAAGAACTGAATAATCCCTTCGCTGGCAAAACCATCCACCACCTGCGGCAGCCTGACGTGGTTGGTTTCCACCTGCACCGACAGGCCGTGCAGTTTGTTATGCGAAATCGCGCCGTAGAATTCGATGGCGTTTTCCAGCTTCTGTACCGAGACGTTAAGACGCTCGAAGAAGAGTCCCCAGGTCTGCCCGGAAACGCGTAGCGCTTTAAAACGGCCGGTATCCTGGCGGGTGCTGGAAAGACGCAGCTCAACGCATTCAGACACCAGCTGCTGCACGCGAGTGCGGATCAGGCCGCGCAGATGCTGGCTATAGCAGAAAACTTCCACGCTATCCGGCGGCGCGGCGTCCTGGTGCATCTTGCCAAGAATGGTTTTCAGCGCTTCGATCATCGCCTGCTCGCCGTTAAAGTGCAGCGTGCGCACCTCGTTCCACGAGTTGCGATACAGCAGATCGATGCTGCCAATCAGGCACTTTTGCTCTTCGCCGAAGCTGAAAACATCCAGTTTGCGGAAGTCGAAATGCACCACCTGATTGCGGAAGGCCGCCGTCGGGTCATATTCGAGGTTGACGATAATCGCCAGGTGGCGAATTTCGCAGGGGCTATACAGCGCTTTCGGCGTCGGAGACGGCAGGCGCAGCGGGAAGTGATGCGCCACATCGGCCACCATCTCCTGCAGTTTCGCCAGGTCGACAATCCCGTTGCCCTTAATAAACAGGCGTGTGCGTGACGTCAGCAGGCCGTTAAACCAGGCCCAGGCCACCAGCTTATTAAGATAACGGTTATATTCCAGCGGCTGATGGCTGATGATCGATTCCATGTCCGGCGCGCGGTTATAGACATACCAGCCGGTACGGTTGGCACGGCCCGGCGGCACGTGGATGAAAGTCAGATTCGGCTCAGACAGATCCGGCGAAATTTGCGGGTTTACCAGGGTCACTTTCCCCGGCAGCGCTTCAAAGGCGGCGTACAGCTTACGCGTCAGCACGCCAATATCCTGCGGGCTGGCGGAAACGCTCAGGTTATTACGGCGCGCAAAGCGAATCAGGTTGCGATAGCTCTGCATCATCGCATCAAGCAGTTCGTTGTGCGCTTTACGGACTTCGTCAATCTTCCAGTTGGCCCGGTTATCGAGCATCATCAGACGCTTTTCATCCCAGCCCCACTCTTTCACCAGGTGGCTGACGACTTCACGGCGCCAGCCGACGCAGGCGCGCTCGCGGCTCAGCTTCTCGCACACTTTTAAATAGAAACATCGACGCACCAGATCGAGGCGCGTTTCATCTTCGATGGCCTGCAGATAGAGCGTGACGCGCTCCAGCATCATGCAGTAAGGGTCAAGGCCAAACGATACGATTTCACCATCATGCAGGCGCTGCTTGATATCTTTCGCCAGCAGACGGTTGTTGGGATACTCCCAGGAGTACGCTTCCAGCAGCAGCGTCTTCAGCACGGCCTTATAGGGCGAGTCGATACTTTTATACAGCTGCCACAGGCTGGCGCCGAAGTACTCTTCTGCCGAGAGGGAGCTCAGGCCGCCGAGATCCAGCCATTCGTTCGGCGTCAGCACGCCCTGCGCGTAGAGGCTCATCACGTAATCGTCGTAATGTTCTTCTTCATCGCACGGCACCATATTCCACAGAATACGCTTCCCGGCCAGGCGCACCGCGGTACGGTAAAACTCATCCAGCAGCAGGATATGTTGAGTTGAGCCGCAGTCTTCACCGCCCAGGCTGCCGCTTTCGTTATGGCGGAAGCGGTTTTCGTCGATCAGGAAGAAGCTGACCTCAACGCCCAGCGACGCGGCCCAGCTCTCGAGCAGGCTACATTTGCGCTGCAGCAGCTGGCGCTCTTCGCTATCCAGCCATGATTGGTGGCAAACCCAGATATCCAGATCGGAAGAGCAGCTTTGGCCGACGGAAGAAGTACTGCCCATAGAGTAAAGGCCGGTGATCGGCAGCTCGCCTTTCGGCGGCTCTTTGGCCAGCATTCCACGGTTGAGTTCGAGTTCATCAAGATAGTGACGTTGGGTTTCATCAGGCGTGTAGAGGCAAATGCCACGGGGAACGTTACCGTCAAGGTAACCCGGCATCAGCGGATGATGATAATGTAGTAATGTCGGCAGTAGACTGTAAACCTGCTGGAAAGCGGGTCCCATGGCAGCAAGGGCGCGATCCACGCGCAATTGGTTGATGGCATCCAGTCTCTGTTTCAGTGTCTCAATATAGAGGTACAAGACATATCGCCTGATGTTCAAAAACCCGACGTACAATAGTACGGAGAGTTTCAGTATTTCAACAAAAACCGTCACCATTCGTCGTCGGTGTGGTTGTGATGAACTGCTGACTGACAAATGGTTTAAAACGTGATCAATCTAACACCTTGCTGATTGACCGTAAAGAAAGATGAGCTACATACAAGTGTAGCACCCTTTACTACGTGTAAATTCTTCACTACGTTTGCGGCAACCCGCAAACGCATGAAAGGCTAAAAAAATGGCCGCGACCCTTAACCCCACAAAACTAACATCCCTAAGACAACAATGTTAGGATGGTTAGTGGTCGACTATGACGGTAACAAGCATGTTAGACAAAGTTTTGAGAATTGCCACACGGCAAAGCCCGCTTGCGCTATGGCAGGCACATTATGTGAAAGAGCGCCTGGAGTCCTGTCATCCGGGGCTTTCCGTTGAGCTGGTGCCTATGGTCACCCGCGGCGACGTGATCCTTGATACGCCCCTTGCAAAAGTGGGCGGTAAGGGCCTCTTTGTGAAAGAGTTAGAGCTGGCCATGCTGGAAGGTCGCGCCGACATTGCCGTCCATTCTATGAAGGACGTGCCGGTGGAGTTTCCCGAAGGGCTGGGGCTGGTGACCATCTGTGAACGCGAAGATCCGCGCGACGCCTTTGTCTCGAATCACTACGCTTCCATTGATGAACTCCCCCACGGCAGCATCGTTGGCACCTCAAGTTTACGCCGTCAGTGTCAGCTGGCCGCCACGCGGCCGGATCTCACGATCCGCTCTCTGCGCGGCAACGTTGGCACGCGTCTGGGCAAGCTTGATAGCGGCGAGTACGACGCCATTATTCTGGCCGCCGCAGGGCTTAAGCGCCTGAACCTTGAGGCGCGTATTCGTCAACCGCTGTCCCCGGAGCAATCTCTGCCCGCCGTCGGCCAGGGCGCGGTCGGCATTGAGTGTCGCCTTGACGACGAATGGACCAAAACGCTGCTGGCCCCGCTGAATCATACGGAAACGGCCATCCGCGTCCGCGCTGAACGGGCGATGAACACCCGGCTTGAAGGCGGCTGTCAGGTACCTATCGGCAGCTATGCCGAACTGATCGACGGTGAGCTATGGCTGCGCGCGCTGGTTGGCGCGCCGGATGGCTCACACACGGTACGCGGCGAGCGGCGCGGTCGTCCGGAAGATGCCGAAACGCTGGGCGTCGCCCTTGCCGAAGAACTTCTGGATAACGGCGCTCGCGACATTCTCGCCGTCGTCTACGCAGGAGAAGCGCCTCAATGAGCATTCTGGTTACCCGTCCGCTGCCGCAAGGCGAAGAGTTAGTCAGCCGCCTGCGCGCGCTGGGACGCGTGGCCTGGAGCTTTCCGCTCATTGAGTTTACCCCGGGCCGTCAGCTCTCTGAGC
Organism: Klebsiella sp. GW_Kp182; assembly: GCF_040062275.1. Classification (NCBI taxonomy): domain Bacteria; kingdom Pseudomonadati; phylum Pseudomonadota; class Gammaproteobacteria; order Enterobacterales; family Enterobacteriaceae; genus Klebsiella; species Klebsiella sp. GW_Kp182. The sequence goes on from NZ_JBEAFQ010000050.1 coordinate 52,461, forward strand.
TGGGCGGCCAGCTGGCAAGCCTCGCCGCAGGCGATTTGCTCTTCGCGCTATCTCAGCATGCCGTCGAGTTTGCCCACGCTCGCCTCCAGCAGCAGGGGCTGCGCTGGCCCACGGCGCCCGACTATTTTGCCATTGGCCGCACCACCGCGCTGGCCCTGCATAAGGTCAGTAATCGACAAGTTCGCTACCCGTTAGATCGGGAAATCAGCGAAGTCTTGCTACAATTACCTGAATTACAAAACATTGCGGGGAAAAAAGCGCTCATCCTGCGCGGCAACGGCGGGCGGGAATTACTCGGTGACACGCTTCGCGAACGCGGTGCTGATGTCACTTTTTGTGAATGTTATCAACGTAGTGCAAGGCACTACGATGGCGCAGAAGAAGCAATGCGCTGGCAGTCTCGCGGGGTTTCGACGCTGGTCATCACCAGCGGCGAGATGCTGCAGCAGCTCTGGACGCTAATACCACAGTGGTATCGCGAACGTTGGCTCCTGAGCTGTCGCATTTTCGTTGTCAGTGAACGTCTGGCCGAGCAGGCCAGGGAATTGGGCTGGCAGGATATCCAGGTTGCCGATAGCGCCGACAACGATGCGCTGCTACGCGCATTACAATAACTCTCAACATTGGAAGCCATAATGACGGAACAACAGAATCAATCCGCCGTGGTTGAAGAGACCAGGGAGGCCGTGGAAACGACGCCACAGCCAGAGAAGAATGTCGAAAAGAAAAACGGCGGCAGTAAAACCAGCCTCGCCCTGAGCGCTATAGCTATCGCTATCGCCCTCGCCGCTGGCGTAGGCCTTTATGGTCTGACGAAGACTCAGGCAACCCGCCAGAGCGAAGCCAGCGCCGGGCTATCCAGCCAGATCGCCGCGCTGCAAAAAGCGCAGGAGAGCCAAAAAAGCGAGCTTGAAGGCATCATCAAGCAGCAGGCCGACCAGCTGACGGAAGCGCAGCGTCAGCAGGATTCTCTGGCGAAGAAGCTGGAAGAAGTGCAGGAGAAGGTCGCGGTCATTTCCGGCAGCGATGCAAAAACCTGGCTGCTCGCGCAGGCTGATTTCCTCGTAAAACTGGCCGGACGTAAGCTGTGGAGCGATCAGGACGTGACGACCGCCGCCGCGCTGCTGAAAAGCGCTGATGCCAGCCTCGCCGATATGAACGATCCGAGCCTGATTTCCGCCCGTCGCGCCATTACCGACGATATTGCTTCGCTTTCCGCCGTGAGTCAGGTCGACTACGACGGCATCATTCTGAAAGTGAACCAGCTCGCCAACCAGATCGATAATTTACGCCTGGCGGACAACAACGACGATGACACCCCGATGGATTCCGATAGCGATGAGCTATCCAGCTCCATTAGCGAGTGGCGGGTAAACCTGCAAAAAAGCTGGCAGAACTTTATGGACAGCTTTATTACCGTTCGCCGCCGCGATGAGACCGCCGTGCCGCTGCTGGCGCCAAACCAGGACGTCTATCTGCGCGAAAACATCCGCTCCCGTCTGCTGGTCGCGGCGCAGGCGGTTCCGCGTCATCAGGAAGAAACCTACAAACAGGCTCTGGATAACGTCTCGACGTGGGTTCGTGCTTACTACGACACTGAAGATGCCACCACCAAAGCCTTCCTTGAGGACGTGGATAAGCTCAGCCAGCAAAGCATCACCATGAACGTACCGGAGAGCCTGCAGAGCCAGGCGCTGCTTGAGAAACTGATGCAAACGCGGGTACGTAATCTGATGGCGCAGCCGGCTGAAACCCAGGCCAGCGCCCCGGCTCCCGCGCCAGCACCTGCTGCCCACGCGCCAACGCCTGCGCCACAAGGAGAGTAACGCATGTTGAAAATTCTCTTACTCTTCGCGCTGCTGCTTGCCGGGATCGTGGTCGGTCCGATGATCGCGGGTCATCAGGGCTACGTCCTGATCCAGACCGATAATTACAACATTGAAACCAGCGTCACCGGGTTAGCGATCATCATGATCCTCACCATGGTGGTGCTGTTTGCCATTGAGTGGCTGCTGCGGCGCATTTTCCGCACCGGCGCGCATACCCGCGGCTGGTTCGTGGGCCGCAAGCGTCGCCGCGCGCGTAAGCAAACCGAGCAGGCGCTGCTGAAGCTGGCGGAGGGCGATTATCAGCAGGTTGAGAAGCTGATGGCGAAAAATGCCGATCACGCTGAGCAGCCCGTTGTGAACTACCTGCTGGCGGCAGAAGCCGCCCAGCAGCGTGGCGATGAAGCCCGCGCCAACCAGCATCTGGAGCGCGCGACAGAGCTCGCCGGCGACGACCTGATACCTGTCGAAATCACCCGCGTACGCCTGCAGCTGGCGCGTAATGAAAACCACGCCGCCCGCCACGGCATCGACAAGCTGCTGGAGATCACGCCGCGTCATCCGGAGGTCCTGCGCCTCGCCGAGCAGGCCTACATTCGTACCGGCGCCTGGAATTCGCTGCTGGATATTCTTCCATCAATGGCGAAAGCCAACGTCAGCGATGAGGAGCACCGTGCCGAACTGGAACAGCTGGCGTGGATTGGCCTGATGGATAAAACGCTGGCCGATGGCGGCAGCGAAGGTCTGCGCGACTGGTGGAAAAGCCAGAACCGAAAAACCCGCAGCCAGGTGGCGCTACAGGTGGCAATGGCTAATCGCCTTATCGAAAGCGACGACCATGATACCGCGCAGCAGATTATTATCGAAGGTCTGAAAAAGCACTACGACGATCGTCTGGTGATGCCGATCCCGCGGCTGAAAACGAATAATCCGGAACAGCTGGAAAAGGTGCTGCGCCAGCAGATCAAAACGGTTGGCGACCGTCCGCTGCTGTGGAGTACGCTGGGGCAATCGCTCATGCGTCACGGCGAGTGGCAAGAAGCCAGCATCGCGTTCCGCGCAGCGCTCAAGCAGCGCCCGGATGCGTTTGACTACGCGTGGCTGGCCGATACTCTTGACCGCCTGCATCAGCCGGAAGAAGCGGCGACGATGCGTCGCGACGGCCTGCTGTTAACCCTGCAAAACAACCCGCAGCAGTAATGCCCTTCTCGCCTCCATCGGGGGCGAGAATCTCTTCTCTTCCCGCCTGAGCGTTTCTCTATCCCTGAAAAGAAAAAAACGCCTGCTCTGAAACCAGGGCAGGCGTTAAAACAGGTCTGTTTGACAACAAATTGGGTGCTTCACTCAACGTAGTGTCCATGGTGTTTGATGAGGCTATATGCTTCATCCTTCACGCTGTCTCTTCGTTGGCTGCACACGCTCACCCCAGTCACTTACCTTTGTAAGCTCCGGGGGATTCCCGTGCTGGCCGTCTCGACACATCATGAATGATTTAGCATATAAAATGCGACATCTGTCAGTGGACGATAAGCACCGTAAAACGGCTCTGCATCATTCCTGAGTTTATGAGGCACTAAGGCGAACATAAGAGATGGAATGAGCATCTACCCGTTTATTATCGCACAGGATCGGTAGAAAATGCATCTATCCGCACAAGGAATTGGGACTATTCTGGACAATAAATCGCATGCTGATTAGCGAGATATTTTTTGCGATATCAGGGAGATAGGAACTTTTTTACAGAAACGGAAAACAAAAAACCCCGCCGAAGCGGGGTTCAAAATTGGTCGGCGAGAGAGGATTCGAACCTCCGACCCACTGGTCCCAAACCAGTTGCGCTACCAAGCTGCGCTACTCGCCGATGTACTGCTTTTTTGAATTTTTAGTTCAATTCTTTATAAAGTCGTGGTGCGAGGGGGGGGACTTGAACCCCCACGTCCGTAAGAACACTAACACCTGAAGCTAGCGCGTCTACCAATTCCGCCACCTTCGCAATATCACAACTTTCTAAATAATGGGGTGGCTAATGGGATTCGAACCCACGACAACTGGAATCACAATCCAGGGCTCTACCAACTGAGCTATAGCCACCACTGCAAATCTTTTACGCGGTATTGAAACCACCGCAGCTCCAGCACCGGGTAAATGGTGCGCCCGACAGGATTCGAACCTGAGACCTCTGCCTCCGGAGGGCAGCGCTCTATCCAGCTGAGCTACGGGCGCTTAGCGCCGTTGCGGGGTCGGATAATACGGACTTCCTACCCCGCTGTCTAGTGCCTTTTTAAAGAAAATTATTGTTTGCTCATGCTTTGTGCGTTTTGTTGCTTATTGCGCCACGTTATCAACATTTCCGCGTCGGCCAAGGCCAAATACCTTATAAATAAGCGTCACGGCGGCGAGGAAAATCATTCCGACAAAGAGCGACATACGCGTATCGTCGTTAAATCCCATCCCTATCAGCACGCAAATCAGGAACGCCATGGTCAAATAGTTCGCCCACGGGAACAGCAGCGAGCGAAACGGATGGCTGGCCATCGCTTCTTTATGCACGAGACGAAAACGCAGCTGGCTAATCAGAATCACAAACCAAGGCACCATCCCCGGCAGCACGCTGGCGCTGTAAACGTAGACGAAAACTCGCTGTGGATTAGGGATAATGTAGTTCAGGCACGAGCCGACCAGCAGAATCAGGATCGACAGCGCCACGCCCGCTGACGGCACGCCGTTGCGCGAGACTTTGGCAATGGCCGCGGGCAGCTGACGGTTTTTTGCCAGCGCGTAGAGCATGCGGCCGCAGCTGTACATACCGCTGTTACAGCCGGAAAGCGCCGCCGTGAGCACCACAAAGTTGATAATGCCCGCCGCCGCGGTGATGCCGATTTTGGCAAAGGTCAGTACGAACGGACTGCCGTTGGAGCCAATTTGATCCCACGGGAAAATAGTGACGATCACAAAAATCGCCCCTACATAGAAAATCAGGATTCGCCACAGTACCTTGCCAACCGCGCTACGCAGCGTAACCTGCGGGTTCTTCGCTTCACCGGCGGTAATCCCGATAAGCTCGACGCCCTGATAAGACGCGACCACGATGCACAGCGCCGTCAGGAAGCCCTTCCAGCCGCCGGCGAAGAAGCCACCGTGCTCGGTCAGATTGCCAAAGCCAATGGCGTGCCCGCCGTTGCCAAAGCCAAAGAAAATAACGCCCAGCCCCACCACGATCATCACAATAATGGTGGTGACCTTAATCATGGCAAACCAGAATTCAATTTCGCCGTACAGCCGTACCGCCGCGAGGTTCGCCAGCGCCACCAGCCCGACGGCAATCAGCGCCGGTATCCACTGCGCCATATCCGGGAACCAGAACTGCACATAAACCCCGATAGCCGTAATCTCCGATATCCCGACCGCCATCCACATAAACCAGTAGGACCAGGCGGTGAGATAGCCGAAAAATGGGCTCATATAGCGGTGTGCGTAAACGGCGAACGATCCGGTTACCGGTTCGAGGAACAGCATTTCGCCCATCGAACGCATGATGAAGAAGACAAAGAGCCCGGCGATAATATACGCCAGCAGAACCGAAGGTCCGGCCCACTTCAGCGTACTGGCCGCGCCCATAAATAACCCGACGCCAATTGTCCCACCAAGAGCGATTAGCTCAATGTGCCGCGCCTCCAGTCCCCGCTGAAGTTCCGCTTTTTTCTCAGTCATATAGCCTCTTGTGTTTGCCCTGCTCCGGGTTTAAGCGCATCCCAACCGGGATGTGTCTATGCCGGTTATTTTTATTGAATAAATAGCCCTGCCTGCGCGACGGTAAACTGACCGTCGCGTTTTAAGCATGCGAATGGTTAATGAATTTGAGGGAAATGGCAAATAAAGTATCAGGCGAGTGAAGACATTACACAGAATACCCAGGTAAACCCACCCGCTTGCAGTGGAATGTCACAGCTTATCGGTGTAATGCCAGCGTAAATAGCGCAGCAGGCGCGCCTGCCTTTTTATGCGGCTCGGCTGCGAAACCAGGCGATAGAACCACTCCAGACCCAGGTCCTGCCAGAACTTCGGCGCCCGCTGGACGTGGCCGGTAAAGACATCGTAGGTGCCGCCCACGCCCATATACAGCGCCTGCGGATAAACGTCCCGACAGTCGCGCATCAGGATCTCCTGACGCGGCGAGCCCATTGCCACCGTGACGATCTTCGCCCCGCTATCGCGGATACGCTCAAATAGCGCCTGACGCTGGTCAGCGGCAAAATAACCATCCTGGCTTCCAACGATATTCACGTTCCAGCGCTGGCGAAGCTGCTGCTCCGTCTGCGCCAGCACCTCAGGCTTGCCGCCGATCAAAAATACCGGCGTTCCCTGAGCGCCTGCGCGCGCCATCAGGGCTTCCCATAAATCGGCTCCGGCGACGCGCGAGACCTGAGCCTGAGGGTATTTTTTACGTAATGAACGTACTACGCTGATGCCATCAGCGTATTTGAATTCTGCCGCTTCAATCAGCGCCCGGACCTCGGGGCTGTCTTCTACCGCCAGCATCTTCTCTGCATTAATCGCCACCAGCGTTCCCGTGCGGATCTCACCATCGGCGTACAGATAATCCAGAGCGTGTTGCATATCGCGCCAACCAATGAGTTGTAGCCCTCTCAGCAGGTACAACGGCGCGGATGTGGTCTCAGTCATGTACACCCTTATCAGACTTGAGGTTGCGTCAGCGGTTTGGCCCGCCGGTGAATCAGCCCCACGCTATCCAGGAACCAGTACAGCAGTTTTGCCGCCAGCAGGCAGATCCCAAAGATAACGAGGAAAAAAACCACGCGAGAGCCAAATGAATCCAGCCCTTCACGCGCCAGCACGATCATGTTGAAGATAGCGCCAAAACAGAAACTGTGCAGAATCGCCGCTTTATAGCGGTTCGTTTCCCGGTTGCCAAGCTCGTACAGCCAGTCAAACCATTTAATAATCAGCCCAACCGCCACCGCGCCCAGCGGGACGAACCAGACGCCGCCCATCACCACCAGCGAGCCAATCAGGGTCGGCGAAATCGCCAGACCAGAATGATTATTCAATACTTCCCAGGTGAAATAGTTCGCGGTATTGAGCACCATTGTCGGACGACCGTGCCACAACCAGCTGGGGATAAAGACGTAAAAATCCCGGATGATTGGCGCCAGCCCCTGGAACTCAATCTTGTCGTAATTTTGCAGCAGCAGGGCCAGATTCTCCCACGGCGAGAAGGTGTCGCGGGTCAGATAGAGAAAAGTATAAAACGCCTCATCGCCGCTGACGTTCATGCCATAGCGCTTCAGGGCCAGCCAGAACATACCGACGATGCCCAGCACGCCCGCCGCCGCCAGCATCCACAGGCTAATCCAGCCGCGAATGATGCCGATAAACAGGAAGATGGCAAACGCGATAATGATATTCGCCCGGGTGCCGCCAACGATGGCGTAGGTCAGCAGGCCAAAGGCGACGGTGCTGACAAGGAAGAATATCCACGCTTTATAATCCTGACGCAGAAAATAGACCACCAGCATTGCCGGGATGAAAAAGTAGAAGAAGCGCTTTAGCGCCACGCCGGAGACTTCGCTGGAGAAGATCTGGCTGTAGGAGTTGAGCTTGAATAACAGGAAGCCGTTATGCGCAAAGAAGATGCCGACGCAAAGCAGCGCCAGCCCCAGCAAAATGCCCCAGGTGAGGTGGGTCTCCACGCGATTCATCGTAAACAGCGGACGATGCGGATGACCGTGCGTCGCCGACCGTAGCCGCGTTTTATAAGTCACGTAATAAACCGCATAAAAGCAGACGGAAACCAGCAGGGTTTGCAGCAGAATTTCCGGCGGGGCGACCGCGACGTCAAAGCGGAACACCAGAATACTGGTCAGCGGGAAGCCAAAGAAAAACGTCAGCAGATACAGCAGCGAGAAAAAGACGTTGAAGTTGAAGCGTACGCGACGAAATTCAAAGTACGTGGCGGTGGCGATAAATAGCGTCGACAGCAGCCAGACCAGCAGCAGCCCGCTAAATTGCATTAATGTCATGCGTCCACCCCCGCAGCAATTCGCAACGCTCGTCGCCAGCCCGTCAGGTAATTCGGCCGGAAGAAGGCGATTTGATTTTTATCCACGCCAGCCAGCTGGCGCTGCGCTTCACGCACAACGCTCACGTCCAGCGTATCGCTGGTAAAGAGTACCGGAATATGCTGCTCCGACATATCCTGCCAGAAGGGATTCTCCCGGTTCAGCACGCAGGGGATCCCCGCCTGAATCAGCAGGCACAGCGTGCCGATACCCTGCTGGCGGGCAAACAGGAAGTAGCCAAGATCGCAGCGGCGCAGCAGGGCAAGGTAGTCATCAAACGCCAGCTTGTCGCTCAATACCTGGAAATGCTGCGGGCTGAACAGCGCCGCGCCGGCCGCGCGGACTTCGTTGATGTAGTCGCCATTATTTGCCGGATAACCCATCGGCACGACAACGTTAACCGTATCGCCAAACTGCTGGCGAATCGCACGCAGCGCCGCAATATGCTCGTTGCTACGGTCGCCGGAATTACCCACCAGGATAGTCAGCGTGTCGCCGCGCGGTGCGCTATCGGCGAGCGAATTCAGCGCCGGATCCATGCGGGTCGGAAAGTAGAGCAGCTCTCCCGCTACGCCAGAATGGCGGGCGGCGAACCAGCTCAGATCGCCCCGGGTCGCAAACACACGACCTACCCGGCCCTGCGCCAGGCGCCGCAGGGGATAAAACAGGCGAAACTTCAGGCTGGCGGAGTTCTCGTACAGATCCGCTCCCCAGATATGCCAGTTAAACTGCGCCGGGCGGATCCCGCCGCTGAGCAACGCCAGCCACAGGCCGGTATTAAACTGGCCGTGAAAGAAAAAGCGCTGCTGCCGGTTCGCCTTTGCCAGCGCGATAACCGCCTTTGCCAGCGACTTTTTCCCCGGATAGCAGCGAATGGAGAGTGCGGGATAAGCGGCGGAAATTTCTGTCGCATCACCGACGACCATAAACAGGCGAGCCTGTTCGTCATCCACGGCCAGCTCATCATTAAAGAACCGCAGCACAGTCTGGTTGTGGTGCGGGATATCCGATCCCAGTACATGTATCAGTGCTGTCATGCCCGTTTACGCCAAAGTAAAAACACGCCGCTGCAGAGGGCGAAATAAACAATATAGGTAGCCATATACGCCTGCGCCGCGCCGATTGCGCCGTGCGCCGGGATAAGCCAGTGCGAGAATGCGGTCAACAGCGTGAACTGGCTGATTTCCGTCAGAATATAAAAACGCAGCGAGGCTTTGGCGATCACCAGATAGCCATAAACATAAGCCCCGACCTTTAACACATCGCCCACCAGTTGCCAGGCAAACAGATCGCGCATCGCCGTAAAGCGGTCGGAAAAAAGTAGCCAGATAGCGAAATCACGCAGCAGCCACACCGTTAAGCTCGCTACCGCCACCGCCGGGAGGACAAATTTTAACGATTTGCCAATCTCGCGGGTGATATCCGCTTTCGCCGTCAGACGGGACAGCGTCGGTAAAAGATAAACGCTAAATGACGCGGTAATAAACTGCAAATAGGCGTCGGAGATGCTGCTCACCCCTTGCCAGATCCCCACCGCGTCCCAGCCATAGTGGGCCGCCAGCAGGTTACGCATCATCACGTAGGCGACCGGCAGCGTCACCGAGGTAATCAGCGCCATCAGGGTAAATTTCGACAGCTGCCCCGCCAGGCCGTTGTCCCAGCGCGGGCGCAGCGCGCTTAGCGGAATATTGCCGCGACGCCACAGTACGATAGCAGCCGGCACCACCACCAGCGCCGGCACCAGCGCCAGCCCCAGCAATGCGCCCTGATAACCGCCAAAACGGTAGCAGGCATAGTATGCCGCCACGCCAATCAGGCTCCCGGCGATAAGCGACAGCGCATTACCCGCCGCATCGCGAAAGCCTTTCATCAGCGCTAACAGGAAATTCGCCCAGGCAATCCCCATCTGCACCAGCGCCACCAGCCGTACCAGATTCTGGTAATGTTGATGACCGAATAGCCCCTGGCTTATTGGCGCGGCCGCCAGCAGGAAGATCAGCGCCAGCAGGGTGGAGAAACCGAGTACCATCGCTGAAGCGGTGCCAACGACGTTGTTCAACTGCCGGCGATCGTCATGATGCTGGGCCACCAGCTTCGTGACGCCGTTGAATATCCCGGCCCCCGCCAGCACGCCAAGCACGGTCACCAGCTGGCGGAAGTTACCCGCCTGCCCCACGCCAGCCGGGCCGAACGACACGGCCAGCAGTTTTACCACCAGCAGACCGGCGCCGATTTTGACCAGCGTGGACGCCGCGGTCCACAGAGACGCTTTTGCCAGCGACATATCAGGAGAAATAGCTCAGCAGCGAGTTAATCACCGTGCGCTGGTTAACGTTCGACAAATTGTAGAATAACGGCAGGCGCAGCAGGCGTTCGCTCTCCTGGGTCGTGTAGCGATCCGTCCCGTGGAACTCGCCGAAGTTCTCCCCGGCCGGGCAGCTGTGCAGCGGGATATAGTGGAATACCGCCAGAATTTCCGCCTCTTTCAGCCAGGCGATCAGCTTGCTGCGATCGTCAATATCGCGCAGCTTGATATAGAACATATGCGCATTTTGCCCGCAGTCGGCAGGCACGATGGGCAGATCGATACGCCCGGCGCGCGCCAGCGGCAGCAGGGCGTCGTAGTAGTTCTGCCACAGCGCCAGACGCTGCTGGTTAATCCGCTCCGCCGCTTCCAGCTGCGCCCACAGATAGGCCGCCTGTAAATCGGACATCAGGTAGCTGGAGCCGATATCGCGCCAGGTATATTTATCCACCAGGCCACGGAAAAATTGGCTGCGGTTGGTGCCTTTTTCACGAATGATCTCCGCGCGCTCTATCAGCGTGCGATCGTTAATCAGCGTTGCGCCGCCTTCACCGCCCGCGGTGTAGTTTTTGGTTTCATGGAAGCTGAAGCAGCCAATATGGCCGATAGTGCCGAGCGCCCGGCCTTTATAGGTCGACATCACGCCCTGAGCAGCATCCTCCACCACAAACAGATTATGCTTGCTGGCGATAGCCATAATGGTGTCCATCTCGCAGGCCACGCCGGCGTAGTGGACCGGTACAATCGCGCGGGTTTTCTCGGTGATGGCCGCTTCAATCAGCGTTTCATCGATATTCATGGTATCGCGACGAATATCAACGAAGACGATTTTCGCGCCGCGCAGCACAAAGGCGTTGGCGGTGGAGACGAAGGTATAGCTCGGCATAATCACTTCATCGCCCGGCTGAATATCCAGCAGCAGCGCGGCCATTTCCAGCGAAGCGGTGCAGGATGGCGTCAGCAGCGCTTTCGCGGTGCCGAAACGCTGCTCCATCCACTGCTGGCAGCGGCGGGTAAAACCGCCATCGCCGCACAGCTTGCCGCTCCCCATCGCGGACTGCATATAATCAAGCTCGGTACCCACCACCGGCGGCGCGTTAAATGGAATCATCATGTCACCTGTATAACCAGTACGCGGTGCTTTCGACATTGGCACCGCTAAGAATGTAACGTTTAAGCGCGGCGGTGTTGCCCATCTGGGTCGCCACCCGCAGTGTCGTCAGCTCGCGCAGCGCGGCCCAGCGCTGCGCCGCCTGCATTAATTCCGCTCCGGCGCCGCGTCCGGCCAGCAGGCCAATCCTCGCCTCGCGCTCGCTGAGCTGGCGCAGGGAGACAAACGCGCGAATATCGCCGTCAGGGGCGCGAAGCACCAGACACTGGTGATCGAAGGTTCCGCGCACCGCATTTTCAATCCACTGGGCATAGAAACGACCGCTGGCATCGTCGGAATACCACGGGGCGCGAAAACGGCTCTGCGCAAAGGCCAGCGCCGCCAGTTCGCGCAGCCGGGGGATATCCACCTCAGTCGCCGGCTCGGCGCCGATATCATCAGAAGCCGCGGGCGAAAGCGCAAGATCGACCTCGCCCTCCACCAGCCGGAAGCCTAATGCCTGCAGCGCATCCAGGCGCGCGGCATCATCCGCCGCGACTTTCGCCTGCACCCGCGACCATCCCGCCAGCGCTTGCACCGTCAGCGGCGGCGCATCGTCGCCAAAGCGGAGAATGGCGCTATTGACGCCGAAGAAGCGGTTTTCCCACTCAAGGGGCTCAATACTGGCGCGGGCGAACATAAAATAGATCTGTTAAGTTTTGGTCACGATGAAAGCGCGCGAAGCTGCGAACACTTTCATCTTTTACCAGACGCTCTCTCACCGCCACACCCCTTTGGTATCGACGATAAACTGCTGGCTAACGCTCTCCCCGCCAACCGCTTTAAATTCTTTATGATCGACCAGCATCACCAGCACATCGGCGCTCGCCAGCGCCTCGTCCAGCGACGCCAGAGCGCACAGTCCGTCGAGCTTTTTCGGCAGCTGATGAATATTTGGCTCAACGACCAGGGTTTCGCCGCCGTGCCAGCGGGCGATCTGCGCGGCAATGGCCATGGCCGGGCTTTCGCGCAGGTCATCAATATTCGGCTTAAACGCGAGGCCAAAACAGGCGATTTTTAGCTCGCTGGCGCGTTTGTTGCTGGCGGCGAGGCAGTCGGCGACCCGCGCTTTGACCTGATCAATCACCCATTCTGGTTTGTGGTCGTTGACTTCACGCGCGGTCCGGATAAGCCGCGCCTGCTGCGGGTTTTGCGCCACGATAAACCACGGGTCGACCGCGATGCAGTGGCCGCCAACGCCCGGCCCCGGCTGGAGGATATTGACGCGCGGATGACGATTCGCCAGGCGAATCAGTTCCCAGACGTTGATCCCCTGATCGGCGCAAATTAGCGAAAGTTCATTGGCAAAAGCGATATTAACGTCGCGGAAGCTGTTTTCAGTCAGCTTGCACATTTCGGCGGTGCGCGAGTTGGTCACCACGCATTCGCCTTCGAGGAAAATTTTATACAGCTCGCTGGCGCGGGCTGAGCAAACCGGCGACATACCGCCAATCACGCGATCGTTTTTAATCAGCTCAACCATCACCTGCCCCGGCAACACGCGCTCCGGACAGTAGGCGATATTGACGTCCGCCGCTTCGCCAACCTGCTGCGGGAAGCTCAGATCGGGGCGCATTTCCGCCAGCCAGCCCGCCATCTGCTCGGTTGAACCCACCGGCGAGGTGGACTCAAGGATAACCAGCGACCCTTTCTTCAGCGTCGGTGCGATAGATTTCGCCGCCGACTCGACGAAAACCATATCCGGTTCATGCAGGTCTTTAAACGGCGTCGGCACCGCAATCAGGTAAGCGTCGGCTTCTACCGGCGCGGTAGTGGCGCTCAGGTAGCCCTGCTCGACCGCCGTTTTGACGACGCTCGCCAGATCCGGCTCCACGATATGAATTTCACCACGGTTAATGGTCTCCACGGCGTGTTGATTGATATCAACGCCGACCACCCGCTTTTGCCGGGAGGCGAACGCGGCAGCGGTTGGCAGGCCAATATATCCAAGGCCAATCACTGAAATGGTAGAAAAATTCATAGCGTTACCTGATTATTTTTAAGTGCAGACAAAATACGATGACACGCATGTCCATCGCCATACGGGTTATGCGCCCGGCTCATGGCCTGATACGCGGACTCATCTTGCAGCAGGCGCGTGACCTCATTGACGATGCGCTGGCTATCGGTACCCACCAGGCACACGGTGCCCGCGCTGACCGCCTCCGGGCGCTCGGTCATTTCACGCATCACCAGCACCGGTTTCCCGAGCGAGGGCGCCTCTTCCTGGATACCGCCGGAATCGGTCAGGATCAACCACGCGCGGTTCATCAGCCAGACAAACGGCAAATAATCCTGCGGCTCAATAAGTATGACGTTCTCAACGTGGCCGAGAATGCGCTTCACCGGTTCGCTGACGTTCGGATTCAAATGCACCGGATAGACGATCTGTACGTCCGGATTGTTCGCGGCGATCTCCGCCAGCGCATGGCAGATTTGCTCGAAACCGCGGCCAAAGCTTTCCCGACGGTGTCCGGTGACCAGAATCATCTTCTTGCCGTTGGCGAGGAAGGGATAACGCTGAGTCAGCTCGTTGTGCAGGGCTTCATCGCTCAACACCCGGTCGCGCACCCAGAATAGCGCGTCAATAACCGTATTACCGGTTACCGTGATCCGATTGTCGGCGATGTTTTCCCGCAGCAGGTTCTGCCTTGAGGTTTCCGTCGGCGCAAAGTGGTACGTCGCCAGATGCCCGGTCAACGTACGGTTCCCCTCTTCCGGCCACGGCGAGCTCAGATCGCCCGTGCGCAGCCCGGCTTCCACGTGTCCTACCGGGATCCGCTGATAGAAAGCGGCCAGACTTGCCGCCATCGTCGTGGTGGTATCACCATGCACCAGCACCACGTCTGGTTTAAACGACTCGAGCACCGGCTTTAAACCTTCAAGGATGCGACAGGTAATCTCCGTCAATCCCTGACCCGGCTGCATAATGTTAAGGTCGTATTCCGGAACAATAGAAAAAAGTTTCAACACCTGATCGAGCATCTCCCGATGCTGCGCGGTCACGCAAACTTTCGCCTCAAAATGAGGATCCTTTGCCAGCGCATGAACCAGAGGCGCCATCTTGATAGCTTCTGGTCTCGTGCCAAATACCGTTAGTACTTTCACATCGATTCTCTTCGATTAGGTGATAAAGGCTGAATGTCCTTCACCACAGGCCGCATTCACTGGACACGGCGACGCGATAACGCAACGCCTGCGCCGATGAGCGCGCCCACAATCCCCCACATCACCATCAGAAACACGCGGCGCGGGCTATCGCGTTTTACCGGTTCTTCAGGCGTTCGCAAATACCTGTAAGTCTGAAAACGCGGGTCCAGGGTCGGCCCCACGTTCAACGTCGTTAACATGGCGCGGCTTTGGTCATAATCAAGATCGTACTGCGGCCCCACCGCCTGCAGATTTTCCAGCCGGGCCTGCAGCATTGGCCGCCCCAGTAAAAACAGCTCGGAATCCGGCAGCTGATCTGGTGGAATATCGGTTTCGCTGCGGGAGATGTTGTGCTGCTGCGCGACTTTCAGCGCCTGTTCCACGCTGTGCATGCGGCGATTGAAAATCTCTCGCGCCACCTCTTCCTGGCGCTTCACCTGCGCTTTCATCTGTACGGTACGCGCGGCCCAGGCGCCTTTGAGCTCATCATTCAGATGCCCTGCCGCACGCTGGCTGGCGAAAGCCACATACTGGCGCAGCAGATTGTTGGCATCAGGCGCGGTTTCTGCCGTCAGCTTCACGCTATCGTTGATGCTTTTTAGCGCATCGCCGGGCATGAACTGGATATCGTTAATCAGGTCATCCAACAGCGCGGCATCGGCGCGAGCGTTACCCGACTGGCGCTGCTTGTAGTAGTCCGTTTGCAACCAGAAGTCGCGGCGGGTATCCCACGACGCCTGCTGCATGATGAACTCTTTATATGCTTCGTCCATGACCGAAGGCTGATCGACAGAGACGAGATTGGCCTTGATATCGAGATTGCGTAAGAACTGCTGTTGTGAATAGTATCCCCCCAGCATGTTCACCGTCGGTCGGTCGGTAATCGCCGTCGCGCTCCACTCCTGACGAGCAAAAAAGGTATAAACCAGAACAATCAGTGCAAAGAGCACTGCGATACCTGCTATCCAGCTTTTTCCGGCCCATAAGGCGCGAAACAGCCCGCGAATATCCAGCTCGTTCTCAACGTTCACTGTTTGTGCTCCCGGTAATGGTTGAGTCATCACGTCCCCAGATTGACTTGGTTAATTTGGATTATTGCCGCTGTGTCGCCGTATTCTGCGTCTAATGCGCTTAACCATGCGCGCCACTTTCCAGGCGCGTTTAATGCAGTAGCCATAAAGAAAGAAGGCTAACAAAAAGAGTATTAACATCACCCATTCAGGAACAATGCGGGTGTATTCCGCCACCACGCCAACCAGGGCCAGCAGCGCGGCGGCCAGGGTGATCAGCACAAACGCCTGACGGGAAGTAAACCCGGCGCGCATGATTAAATGATGAATATGCTGACGGTCCGGGGAGAATGGGCTCATCCCTTTGCGCAGGCGACGGTACATAATCGCCACCATATCCATCAACGGAATAGCGATAATCCACAGCGCCGTGACCGGGCTGATAGGATGCGTTTTTCCCTGCGTGGTCTCCAGCAGGATCCAGATGATAGTGAAGCCAATCATGGTGCTGCCGGCATCACCCATAAAGACCTTATAGCGACGACCAAGCGCACCGAGGTTAAGTAAAATATAGGGCAAAATGGCGGCGATCATCGCAAAACACCACATCGCCAGGCTGTACTGGCCATCAAACCACAGGATAATGCCCGTTGCCGCGAAAGAGACTGACGACAGACCGCCAAGCAGCCCATCGATACCATCAACCATATTGAAGGCGTTGATCGCCGCCCAGACGGCGAACAGCGTGAGGAAGAAGCCAAAAGGGCCGAGCACCAGCTCCCATGAGCCGAATATAAAACCGAGGCTACTAAGATGAAGATTACCCACCATCATCATAATGACGGCGATAGCGGCTTGAATTACCGCGCGAATTTTTACGCTGATATCAAAGCGGTCGTCCAGCGCACCGACCAGCACGAGCACCCCGGCACATCCCAGGTATAACCGAGCGTGGGGAATGTAATAATCGGCGATAGCAAACGTAAAACAAATACCTGCGAAAACTGAAATACCACCGACTAACGGAATCAAACCCTGATGCCGTTTGCGATAGTTAGGTTTATCCACCAGCCCAACTCTTTTTGCCGCCTTGCGAGCGATAAATATAAACAGGGTGGTGAATAAGAAAATACTGATTAATTCAGTAATAGCAGTGAGTAAATTCACAACGCATGTGCTCTCAGCATAGTTAATCCGGGAAGTATAACGATGATGCCTCAACTCCAGAAGGGGCAAAGCAGAACATTACAAATTTATTGTAGAAATTTTAGACTGTTAAAGCTGTCTCTGCCTGCCATCATCCTGCGCATATCATACGTTAAGACCCATTTTGTTTTCCCTTCCTGGATCATACAAACCCGGAAAACAAAACGCCACGCAATAGCGTGGCGTTCTCTGGCGTTTTTAGCTTACGAGCGCTTCATCATGTCGAAGAAGTCATCGTTAGTTTTAGTCATCGCCAGTTTATTGATGAGGAATTCCATCGCGTCGATCTCACCCATCGGGTGAATGATTTTACGCAGGATCCACATCTTCTGCAGCTCTTCCTGAGTGGTGAGCAGCTCTTCTTTACGGGTACCGGAACGGTTGTAGTCAATAGCCGGGAAGACGCGTTTTTCTGCGATCTTACGAGAGAGGTGAAGCTCCATGTTACCGGTGCCTTTAAACTCTTCGTAGATAACTTCGTCCATTTTAGAACCAGTATCGATCAGCGCCGTAGCGATAATCGTCAGGCTGCCGCCCTCTTCCACGTTACGCGCGGCACCGAAGAAACGCTTCGGACGATGCAGGGCGTTGGCGTCCACACCACCGGTCAACACTTTACCGGAAGCCGGGACGACGGTGTTGTAGGCACGCGCCAGACGGGTAATGGAGTCGAGCAGGATGATAACGTCTTTCTTATGCTCAACCAGACGCTTCGCTTTCTCGATAACCATCTCGGCAACCTGAACGTGGCGAGATGCCGGCTCGTCAAAGGTAGAAGCGACAACTTCACCTTTAACCAGACGCTGCATCTCGGTCACTTCTTCCGGACGTTCGTCGATCAGCAGTACCATCAGAACGCAATCAGGATGGTTGTACGCAATGCTCTGCGCGATATTCTGCAGCAGCATGGTTTTACCGGCCTTCGGCGGCGCAACAATCAGACCACGCTGGCCGCGGCCGATCGGCGATGCCAGATCCAGGACGCGAGCGGTTAAGTCTTCCGTTGAGCCGTTACCACGCTCCATACGCAGACGTGAATTTGCGTGCAGAGGGGTTAAGTTCTCGAACAGAATCTTGTTACGCGCGTTTTCCGGCTTATCGTAGTTAACTTCGTTAACTTTCAACAACGCAAAGTAACGCTCACCCTCTTTAGGAGGACGAATCTTACCGGAAATGGTGTCACCAGTGCGGAGGTTGAAGCGGCGGATTTGGCTGGGGGATACGTAGATGTCGTCGGGACCGGCGAGGTAGGAGCTGTCTGCTGAACGGAGGAAACCAAATCCATCCTGCAGTATCTCCAGTACGCCATCGCCAAAGATATCCTCGCCACTCTTCGAATGCTGCTTGAGGATGGCAAAAATAATATCCTGCTTACGCATACGGGCCAGGTTTTCCAGCCCCATATTTTCGCCGAGAGTAATCAGCTCAGAAACCGGCGTATTCTTTAATTCGGTAAGATTCATAATGGTGTGGGTTCTTAAACTCGGGGTAATTCTCGAACTTAATGTTGTGAATGGTATGGCAGGAACATCCATGCCTGTTAACGGCCTTCATCTCGTGTCTGTACGTTGCCTGGTCACAGGAAAGAACGCAGAACTGAAACGACTAAACGGAATGAGTGATAAGCCCGGATTATAAGCCTCACGCGCATTTTTGCGGGACGCTTTGGGTAAAACAAGATTCAAACAAAGGTATGTTTAAAACGAAGTCTGAGATTAACTTAGCACGACTCTCGCCGGGCGTCCAGAGATCCGCAAAAAATTGGACGCTGGACGCCGGGAGAACAAGCCGCTTACGCCAGGTTGGCGTCGAGGAACTCTTTCAGCTGTCCTTTGGACAGCGCGCCAACTTTGGTCGCTGCCACTTCGCCATTTTTGAACAGCAGCAGGGTCGGGATGCCGCGAATGCCGTATTTCGGCGCAGTACCCGGGTTCTGATCGATGTTCAGTTTCGCAATGGTCAGTTTGCCCTGATACTCTTCAGCGATCTCATCCAGAATCGGGGCGATCATTTTGCACGGACCACACCACTCTGCCCAGAAATCGACGAGGGTTAGCCCGTCAGCCTTGAGTACGTCCGTGTCAAAACTGTCGTCAGTCAGGTGAATAATTTTATCGCTCATATTTAACTCCACAGGAATAAGCCTGGTGTGTTGGTGTCGCGGCCATCAACGACGTGTCGATGCTACGTTATGCACGCTGTTCTTCAGAATGCCTCTTTTATCTCTCTGCATCACAATGCCCATCATGAACTTTGCCCCGCAAAAGATAAAGCAACCAGCGTTCAAACCGGCTTATCGCAGATTTGTCACCCTCGCCTCGCTTAGTAGTCTAAGCTTTCGAAGATTCGTTCAGTTGCCGCAGACGCACCTTGAATAATTTCATACATAGCCAACGAAAGGTTGACGTTATTTCACCGGATACGCTTTCTTAATGCAATAGTTAGCTGATATTCTACCACACTATGAGCAAAACACATTTAACAGAACAGAAGTTTTCCGACTTCGCCCTGCACCCGGCAATGATTGAAGCCCTTGAAAAGAAAGGGTTTCATAATTGTACACCCATTCAGGCACTCGCCCTCCCGCTTACGCTGGAAGGTCGCGATGTCGCCGGGCAGGCGCAAACCGGTACCGGTAAAACGATGGCGTTTCTGACGTCAACGTTTCATTATCTTCTCACTCACCCGGCGATCGCTGACCGCCAGGTCAACCAGCCGCGCGCGCTGATCATGGCGCCGACGCGTGAACTGGCGGTTCAGATCCACGCTGACGCCGAACCGCTGGCGCAGGCTACCGGTCTGAAACTCGGCCTGGCTTACGGCGGCGACGGCTACGATAAGCAGCTGAAAGTGCTGGAAAGCGGCGTGGATATTCTGATCGGTACCACCGGTCGCCTTATCGACTACGCCAAACAGAACCATATTAACCTCGGCGCCATTCAGGTTGTCGTGCTTGACGAAGCCGATCGCATGTACGATCTCGGCTTTATTAAAGATATCCGTTGGCTGTTCCGCCGTATGCCGCCAGCGAATCAGCGCCTGAACATGCTGTTCTCTGCCACCCTTTCTTATCGCGTCCGTGAACTGGCGTTCGAACAAATGAACAACGCCGAGTACGTCGAAGTTGAGCCTGAGCAGAAAACGGGCCACCGTATTAAAGAAGAGCTGTTCTATCCTTCCAACGAAGAAAAAATGCGCCTGCTGCAGACGCTGCTGGAAGAAGAGTGGCCGGATCGCGCGATTATTTTCGCCAACACCAAACATCGATGTGAAGATATCTGGGGTCACCTGGCGGCGGACGGCCATCGCGTTGGTCTGTTAACCGGCGACGTTGCGCAGAAAAAACGCCTGCGCATTCTCGATGAATTTACCCGCGGCGATATCGACATTCTGGTCGCAACCGACGTTGCCGCCCGCGGTCTGCATATTCCGGCCGTTACGCACGTCTTTAACTACGACCTGCCGGACGATTGCGAAGACTACGTTCACCGTATTGGCCGTACCGGCCGCGCTGGCGCCAGCGGTCACTCCATCAGCCTGGCCTGTGAAGAGTACGCGCTGAATCTGCCGGCAATTGAAACCTATATCGGTCATTCAATTCCGGTCAGCAAATACAATTCGGACGCGCTGATGACTGAACTGCCCAGACCTCTACGTCTTACGCGCCCGCGCCCAGGCAACGGCCCGCGTCGTAACGGTCCGCCACGTAATCGTCGTCGTTCAGGTTAAAGCACTATGCCATACACAAAATCATTCAAGTTGCATCAAGGCCGCAGGAAAGCGAATCGCGGCGAGCTAACGCTGGTAAGTGATTCGGGTAAGAGAACGCAGCCAACACAGAGGCAACTTGAAGGATGAAGTGTATGAGCTCCACCTCGCTCTATGCCGCTATCGATCTTGGCTCCAATAGCTTTCATATGTTGGTTGTACGCGAGGTTGCCGGAAGCATCCAGACCCTGAGTCGTATCAAACGCAAAGTCCGTCTGGCCGCTGGACTCAGCGGCGACAATACGCTCTCGGCGGAAGCCATGGAGCGCGGCTGGCAATGTTTACGCCTGTTTGCCGAGCGTTTGCAGGATATCCCCCCGACGCAAATCCGCGTGGTCGCCACAGCGACGCTGCGCCTGGCGGTTAACGCCGGTGAGTTTCTGGAGAAAGCGCGGGAAATCCTCGGCTGCGCGGTTCAGGTTATCAGCGGTGAAGAGGAAGCGCGCCTGATTTATCAGGGCGTTGCGCATACAACAGGCGGCGCAGATCAGCGTCTGGTCGTGGATATTGGCGGCGCCAGCACCGAACTGGTTACCGGTACCGGTGCGCAAACCACCTCGCTTTTCAGCCTGTCCATGGGCTGCGTGACCTGGCTGGAACGCTACTTTGCCGATCGCAGCCTGACCAAAGAGAACTTTGACCAGGCCGAAACCGCCGCGCGTGAAGTTTTGCGTCCCGTCGCCGATGTGCTGCGCTATCACGGCTGGAAAGTGTGCGTCGGGGCGTCCGGTACGGTTCAGGCGTTACAGGAAATCATGATGGCGCAGGGGATGGATGAACGCATCACCTTAGCCAAGCTACAGCAGCTCAAACAGCGCGCCATTCAGTGCGGTCGTCTGGAAGAGCTGGAGATCGAAGGCCTGACGCTTGAACGGGCGCTCGTCTTTCCCAGCGGGCTGGCGATTCTTATGGCCATCTTCAGCGAGCTGAATATTCAGTGTATGACGCTCGCCGGCGGCGCGCTGCGTGAAGGTCTGGTCTACGGCATGCTGCACCTGTCGATCGATCAGGATATTCGCAGTCGTACCTTACGCAATATTCAGCGCCGGTTTCTGGTTGATACTGAACAGGCACAGCGCGTTGCCCAACTGGCCGCCCATTTCGTTCATCAGGTGGAAAACAGCTGGGAAATTGAGCCGCTATGCTTCGATTTGCTGCAAAGTGCCTGCCAGCTGCATGAAATTGGTCTGAGCGTGGAGTACAAGCAGGCCCCCCTGCACGCCGCCTGGCTGGTGCGCAATCTTGACCTGCCCGGCTTTACCCCCGCACAAAAGAAGCTGCTGGCGACGCTGCTGTTAAACCAAACCAACGCCGTCGACCTTTCATCCATTCATCAACAAAACGCGGTGCCTCCGAGAGTCGCGGAGCATATGTGCCGTCTGCTGCGTCTGGCGATTCTGTTTGCCAGCCGCCGACGCGACGATCTGCTGCCGATGCTTACGCTGGCTGCCGAAGATGAAAATTTGACGTTAACGCTGCCGCAGGGCTGGCTGGAGAATCATCCGCTGGGCCGGGAAATGGTCGAACAGGAGTGCCAGTGGCAGAGCTACGTTCACTGGCCGCTGCGGCTTAACGAGCAGTAGTCGGCTACGATCCGCTCTCGCATAAAGCGATGGCGGGTTTTATACACCGGCCATGCCAAAGCGCTTATTGCAGCTTCACTCTGAAATCAAAATTAAAGTAATTGCTCAGGCAGAATGCGGTTCCGTACTCAAGCACCTCTCCCTGAGCATTGCGGCTTTTCAGCGTAATTTTCATCAATGGCACGCCTTGCGGCAGGTCGAGCAAATTCAGCTCTTCCGCCGAAGGAATATGCACCGTCAGTGAGTAATCCTGAAGATCGGGATAAATATCATTTTCCGCCCAGTGCGCGTACAGCGAACCTTCAAGTAGATCCGGGCGGGGTAAGAAACGCTCGGGGATAAACATGGTTTCGAGAGACACCGGGAGGGCATCGACCAGACGGACGCGTTTGATTTTCGCCACCCGATCGCCGACCGCGATCTCCAGCTCACGGGCCAGAAAATCATCCGCCGCCAGCTTTTCCCTCACCAGCCATCGGTTGGACACCGTGCCTGAATTTTGTAGCTGGGCAGAAAATCCGCCGCTGGCAAGGTTATAGCTTACCGGCAGATTCACCTCGGTCCCTTTTCCGTGGCGTTTAATAACCAGCCCGGCCTCCAGCAGCGCATCAAGCGCCTTCACGACCGTCACGCGCGATAGCTCAAGCGTCTGCGACATTTTGCGTTCGGAAGGCAGGATGCTGCCGTGCGTCAGCAACCGCTCGGTCATTGCCGCTTCAATAGCTTGTTTAAGTTGAATATAAAGCGGCGCGGGAGCCTCTGCATTCAGACGCCCTTTTATATACTCAAGCAGCGATTGCGGCATAATGTCGTAGTCTTCCGGAATTCAGTGGCAGTGGATTTATCATAGTGGATCCATACTGGAATCAATAGCCCCCTCATAACGTCTCCCCACCCTTTTTTAGCTTCTCACTTTTCTTTCAGAATGCGTCTTCGATCACAGCATGGCCACAAAGGACTTTAACTGGACTTAATCTGGATCTACTTTTAGTGTAACTTTTATTCATTTCTTCCAGGGAGCCGATGATGTCTGCTATTCACCCTACCTATACCACCGAAAACCGCATCCTCGGCTGCCTTTATGGGCAAGCCATTGGTGATGCGATGGGTATGCCTTCCGAACTGTGGCCTAAGCGCCGAATTATCAACCATTTTGGCTGGATTGAGCGCTTCCTCCCCGGACCGAAAGAGAATATTGCGGCCTGCGAATTTCGCGCCGCTGAGTTCACCGATGATACCCATCAGTGCATCGCACTCATGGATGCCCTGAATGAAACCAACGGCGTGACCGATCCACTGGTCATCGCCAGGCATATTCTGCTGTGGGCCAGACGCTGTCAGGCCTTTGAAAAAAATATTCTTGGCCCGACCTCGAAGGCTTCCCTGATCGCGCTTGAACAGGGGCAGCCGCTGGAGGAGATCGCGGCCAACGGCGTAACCAACGGCGCGGCAATGCGCGTGGCGCCGATGGGCTGTCTACTGCCCACCGGGGACAGAACGTTTTTCATTGAGCAAGTGCGGCTATCCTGCCTGCCGACGCATAAATCAGATATCGCTATCGCCGGCGCGGTGGTCATTGCCTGGGCGATCGGCCGCGCCATTGAAGGGGCCGAATGGCCGTTAATTAAAACGGAGCTGGCGTCGCTCGCCAATGAGACGCAGCGCCATTATGAGTCCACTTTTAGTCCACTGCTGGGAAACCGTATCCACCTGGCGCTGGAAACGATCGCCGGGGAGACTGACCATCTGACGGGTATTGAACGGATTTATGAGGACATCGGCGCCGGTATGGATATTATCGAGTCCGTCCCCGCAGCGATTGCTCTGGTTGAGCTGGCAAAAACGCAGCCTATGAAATGCGCTATGCTGGCAGCCAATTTAGGCGGCGACACCGACACCATTGGCGCGATGGGCACCGCCATCTGCGGCGCGCTTCATGGCATAGAGGCTTTTCCTGAAGAACATATACAACGGATTAAGCAGGCCAACAGCATCGACTTCGCGCCTTACGCACAGCGGCTTGCAGGCTACCGCTTCGCATAATTCACAGAGGGTATCACTATGGACAGCAAAGCTTCATACGATGGAAATATCCAGGCGGCAGATCCCGGAATGGCAGAATTAGGGATCGGTCTGGTCCCCCCGGTCCACCAGACCCAGAAACCGGTCCAGCTGTTTTTCGTCTGGTGCGCCGCGAATATTGGCATTCTTGGCGTCGTTTACGGCGCGGTGATTGTGTCGTTCGGCCTCTCATTCTGGCAGGCGATTCTTGCCGCCGTGGCGGGCGTCGCCTCCTTTGCGCTGGTCGGCATCACCAGCATCGCCGGGAAAATTGGTCGTACGACGACGCTAACCCTCTCCCGCGTCATTTTTGGCAAACGCGGTAATATCGCCCCCACCAGCTTCTGTTGGGTGAATCTGATGGGCTGGGAAGCGGTCAATATCATTACCGGCACGCTCACCCTCGTCGCGCTGTTTGCCGCCATGGGTTTTGAAGAGAGTCTGACCACCACCGCGCTGTCGCTTTTCTTGTTTGGCGGGCTGACCGTACTGGTCAGCGTGCTCGGGCAAAACGCCGTGCTGATGATGCAAAAATGGATCACCCGGATCTTTGGCGCCATGACGCTGCTGGTGGTGATCTATTTACTCTTCACCGCGGACTGGCAGGCCATCCTCGCGCTGCCTTCAGGCAGCTGGCTGACCGGCTTTCTGCCTGCCGTGTCTATTATTGCCGCAGGCACCGGCATCAGCTGGGCTATCGCCGGCGCCGACTATAGTCGCGATCAGCGCCCTGACTCCGGGGAAAAGCCTATTTTTCTCGCCGTGGTCAGCGGCGCCGCCCTCCCGCTGCTGTTGCTGATGCTCACCGGAATACTGCTTACCGCGCAGATCCCCGATCTGGCCTCCAGCGAGAACCCCATTTCAGCGATCGGTAAACTGCTGCCTTCGTGGATGGCAATCCCCTATCTGGCCGCGGCTACCGCCGGGGTCGTGACCATCGCCGTGTTGAGCCTCTATTCCGCCAGCCTTAACCTGTTAAGCATGGGGATTAAGCTACAGCAGCGTTCCGCCGTGGCCCTCGACGCCGTGCTGGTGCTGGGGATTGCCCTCTACGTGCTGTTTGTCTCGAAAGATTTTCTCGGGCCGTTTATCGCGTTTTTGATTTTCTGCGGCGTATTTCTGGCCGCCTGGGCCGCCATCTTTATGGTCGATTTTTATCGGCTGCGCCGCCGTGCCGGATATCCTGAAGCTGATTTATTCAGGGAGAGCGGCGCAAACCGTACCGCGCTGGGCTGCTGGATTGTCGGTGCGCTGGCAGGATTGATGGTCTCTAAAACCGGTTTTATCGACGGACCTTTCGCGGTCGGTATTTTCGCGGACTCCAGCCTCGGGTTATTCGTCTCTTTTATTCTGAGCCTGGCGCTGTATCTCGCCTTCGGAACGAGAAAGGGGGCCTGCCGTGACAATCAGCGCTGACCTGCTATCGCCTCAGCGGCCGATCGTGGTTATCGGCGCCGCTTTTGGCGACATTATTCTCCATCTCGATGCGCTGCCGCAAAGCGGTAGCGATGTCTCCGCCCGCGACGGCGGACGGCAGATTGGCGGCTGTGCGTTCAACGTCGCCCGCGCGCTCTCGCGCCTCGAACTGTTTCCCATTAACGCCATACCGGTAGGCAATGGCGATTGGGGGCAGGCCGTTGCGCAAAAAATGGCGCTGGAAAACTTGCCCGTCCTCTTGCGCCATCCCACCCACGATAACGGCTGGTGTCTGGCTCTTGTCGAAGCCAGCAAAGAGCGGACGTTTATCACCATTGAGGGCTGCGAACAGCACTGGACTGATGAACTATTAGCGCAAATACCGCTGCCGAAGGAGGCGATTATTTACGTCTCGGGATACGAACTGGCCAGCGAAGCGCTGCGCCAGTGGATCCTTGCCCAGACGGAAGATAAAACGCTGTTCGTCGATTTTGGCCCGCGTCTGTGCGACCTGGATATTCACTTTATCCAGGCGCTGCTGCGCAAACGCCCCCTGCTCACCCTGAATCGCGATGAACTCAGCGTGCTGTGCGCGCGTTTATACGATTTGGATAGCGCGACCCTTGATGCCGCCTCACGGCTCGCCAGCGACTGGCATATTCGGGCGATCTGTCGGTTTGATAAGGATGGCGCATGGGTGGTTGAACCTGACGCAGCACCGCAGCATATTCCGGCCTGCCGCGTGAAGGTCCACGACACGATTGCCGCAGGAGACAGCCACTGTGCCGGTACGATCGCCGGGCTGGCCTGCGGGATGGATCTGCAGCAGGCAACGCGGCTGGGCAATGAAGTGGCGGCCATTGTCGTCAGTCAACCCGGTTCAGACGGCGCGCCTGGTCGCAAAGCGCTACGTCAGTTCCAGATTCAACAGCAAAACAGCCGCTAGCCGCTATTTACGCGCTTTCGCCAGCATCGCCCGGATGTTGGCGACGTTCGCCTGGCCTTTATGCATGCGCTCTTCCGGCGAAATCACTTTGCGCTCCTGCTCCCAAATCAGGTCGTCCTGCGGCAGTTCCAGCAGGAAACGGCTCGGCTCCGGCCGCACCAGCTCGCCGTACTGACGGCGCTCTTTGCACAGGGTAAAAGTCAGCTCTTTCTGCGCGCGGGTGATACCTACGTAGGCAAGACGGCGCTCTTCATCGACGTTGTCTTCATCAATGCTGCTCTGGTGCGGCAGCAACCCCTCTTCCATACCAACCAGGTAGACGTAGGGGAACTCCAGCCCCTTTGACGCGTGAAGCGTCATCAGCTGCACCTGATCCGTCTCCTCATCCGACTCGCCGCGCTCCATCATATCGCGCAGGGTAAAGCGGGTAACGACCTGAGTGAGCGTCATCGGTTCATCGATCTCGCTGCCTTCGAGCATTTCGGTCATCCACGTGAACAGCGTATTGACGTTTTTCATCCGCATTTCGGCGGCTTTCGGGCTGGGCGAGGTCTCATAGAGCCAGGATTCATAATCCACGCCGCGGATCAGATCGCGGACGGCGGCAATCGGTTCACGCTCTGAAAGCTGCTGGATCTCCCGCAGCCAGTGGGTAAAGCGGGTCAAAGACTCATAGCCGCGTCCGTTCAGGGTCTGGGTCAGGCCCATATCGAAGCTGGCGGTAAACATGCTTTTATTGCGCCCCATCGCCCATTCACCCAGCTTTTTCAGCGTCGCCGAACCGATTTCACGCTTTGGCGTATTGACGATGCGCATGAAAGCGCTGTCATCATCGGGATTAGTCAGCACGCGCAGATAGGCCAGCAGGTCTTTAATTTCCGGGCGGGAAAAGAACGACGTGCCGCCGGAAATTTTGTACGGGATGCGGTTCTGCATCAGCATCTTTTCAAAAACCCGCGACTGATGGTTACCGCGATACAGGATCGCGTAGTCCTTATAGGCGGTTTTATTAATAAAGTGATGCGCGATCAGTTCACCGGCAACGCGCTCCGCCTCATGGTCTTCGTTATTGGCAGAGAGCACCTTCAGCTCTACGCCATAGCCCAGTTCGGAAAACAGACGCTTCTCGAAAACGTGTGGGTTATTGGCAATCAGGATGTTAGCCGCCTTCAGGATGCGCCCGGAAGAACGGTAGTTTTGCTCCAGCTTGATCACCTGCAGCGCCGGGAAATCCTGGCTTAGCAGGACCAGGTTCTGCGGCCGCGCGCCGCGCCAGGAGTAGATCGACTGATCGTCATCGCCGACCACGGTAAAGCGCGCCCGCTGTCCCACCAGCAGTTTCACCAGCTCGTACTGGCTGGTGTTGGTGTCCTGGTATTCATCCACCAGCAGATAGCGAATCTTATTCTGCCAGCGCTCCCGCACCTCTTCGTTGCGCTGCAGCAGCAGCGTTGGCAGCAGGATCAGATCGTCAAAGTCGAGTACGTTGCAGGCTTTCATGTGCGCGTCGTACAGCCCGTAGCAGTGAGCAAAGATCCGATCCCGCTCCCCTTTCGCCCCAGCGGCGGCCTGAGCAGGGGTTTGCAGATCGTTTTTCCAGTTGGAGATCGTCGAGATCAGCTGCTGAAGCACCACTTTATCGTCTTCGATCAGCCCTTCGGTGAGCTCTTTTAACAGCGCCACCTGGTCGGTATCGTCGAACAGCGAGAAGTTTGATTTCATCCCTAACGCGGCGTATTCGCGTTTGATGATATCCAGCCCCAGCGTGTGGAAGGTGGAAATCATCAGGCCGCGCGCCTCTTTGCGTCCCAGCGTTTGCCCGACGCGCTCTTTCATTTCGCGCGCCGCCTTGTTGGTAAAGGTGACCGCCGCGATATGACGCGCCTGATAGCCGCAGCCGCGGATCAGGTGGGCGATTTTATTGGTAATCACGCGGGTCTTACCGGAACCGGCACCCGCCAGCACCAGGCACGGTCCGGTAACGAATTCGACGGCTTGTTGTTGGCCAGGATTTAAACGCATGGGAGTCTTTTGCTCAATCTTCGAACGGGGTGGGGATTGTAGCAGAAAGAGGGGCACAGAGAGCAACAGGCTGCCCATTCAGGCAGCCTGGAAATCGGTCAATCAGGATGCGGCCGCGGCAAGCGGCGTATAGCCGTTACGCTGTGCGCTTTTGATCCAGCTGTATGAGCCCATTACCGCGATCGCCGTCAGCAGGACATACTCAAGCGACATGGCGTAAACGCCCTGTACCGCGTAGATAACCACGCTAATCACGTCGATAACCACCCACAGCAGCCAATTTTCGACGAATTTACGCGTCATCAGCACCATGGCGGCAATCGACAACACCAGCATGGTGGAATCCCAGAACGGGAAGGCGTCGGGCTGGAGGTCGGGCATCGCGACCTGCATACCGAACGTTTGCAGCAGAGCAATCATGATACGAGTGAGCGTCGCGAACACCGGATCGATAAACAGCGTCATCAGCACAATCGCCACCGCGCAGACGCCGCCCAGCGCCAGCGTTTGCTGACGGGAAAGCCAGCGTACCTTGAGCGCGGCCTCCTGCGCCTCGTTTTGCCGGCTCCACGCGTACCAGCCGTAAATATTGGCAGCGAAGAAAAAGACCTGCAGCAGCAGGCTGGCATAGAGCTGGATCTGGAAAAAGATCGCCGCAAACAGCGTGACGTTAATCAGGCCAAACAGATAGTTGATGATTTTTTCCCGGCTGGCGCACCAGATGCACAGCAGGCCGAATACGGTACCGATAGCCTCAATCCACGATAGCGCATAGCCGCCTTCGCCGAGAGGAATGTTGACCATCACATTGTTAATGCTAAAAAAGTCCATCACAGACCTCCTTGCTGGCTAGCGGAATAAATGGCGCGCAGCGCCAGGGTAATTTGCCGTTCTTCGCCCTGCTGGCACAGCGCCTCCTGCTGGACATAATCATTGATGCTGCTATCCAGGCAACCGTTGTGGGCAACAACCACGTTGAGTAATGATGCCGTACGTAGGCCGCGCAGCGCGCCGATAGTCATCAGAGCGGCGCTCTCCATATCCGCGCCCAGAACGCCTCGCGCCGACCACTGCGCATCCAGTTCCGCCTCACGATCGGTATAGAAACTGTCGTGGCTGCGCACCAGCCCGCACGCGGCGGGGATGTTCATTTGCCGCGCCTGCGCCACCAGTTCCCAGGTCAGCAGCGGGTCGGCGCAGGCCGGATAGCCCGCCGGCGCATAGGTTCGGCTGGTACCATCATCCATCACCGCAGCGTGAGCGATAATCACATCGCCGAGCGCAAGATTATCCTGCAATGCGCCGCAGCTGCCGATACGAATCAGGGTTGTTACGCCAATCTGGCGCAGCTCTTCAATGGCGATCGCCGTGGAGGGTCCGCCGATGCCGGTGGAGAGCACCAAAATCTCGATGCCCTGATACCAGCCGCGCGCGGCGCGAAACTCCCGGTTCTGACCGAGCAGCTGTGGATTATCAAGAAAATTGACGATGCGGTCGACCCTCTTCGGGTCGCCCGGCAGCAGCGCGTACCGCGCGCCGGTCATCTCTTTGCTTAACTGGATATGGGGTTGCAGCGACATTCTCCCGCCTCCTTACTCTTGCGGTTATCCGATATCAGCCTCCTGCTTCAGTTTTTCAGGAGCTAACAACACAATGCGTTCACCATCGGTATCAATAATCTGTAGCGCTTTCAGGTCATGCAAAATACGGTTAATGCTGCGGGTCGTCGCCGCGAACTCCTGACTGAGATTCTGCTTATCCAGCAAGATTTCATTCGCGCCATCCTGTTGATAACGCAGCCATAGCGCCTGACACACCCGCTGATGCAGCGAGTAGAGATTGTCGCTGCTGGCCTTTTTCGACAGCTGATAATATTGCTGGCTAAAGAAGCGCAGCATCCGCTGGTTAAAGTGGTTATCCAGCGCCAGCCAGCGGCAGAAATGTTCCTGCGACAGGCTCAGGAGCTGCACATGGTCCACCGCCACCACCGAGCAGATGTAATGACGCGACTCAAAGATCTCGAGTTCGCCCACCATGTCGCCTTTACGGTAGCGGGCCTGACGGTAGCGGCGCCCGTCTTCAGCCTCATAGAAAACGTCCACCTCACCGGCGATAATCAGCGAAAAACGCTGGCACACTTCCCCCTGTCGGCAGATAAAATCACCGCGCGGAATGTCTTCGAAGCGCCAGCGCCGCATGATCTCCAGAGGACAATATTTCAGTAATTCATAGAGCAGCGGATCGCGCACAATCTCGCTCAGCCCGGAAAGCCAGCCGACTGAAAATTCAGGTTTTTTCATTGTATCCATGTTATCTCGCTCCACGACGATAAGGACAGGACGGCTGTCCCCGGCCAGAAGGAAAACGCCGAAGAAAAGTGTTGCCCATCTCCCGCTTCCGTCTATCAGGCGAGACACCTGTCCCGCGATGGCGAAGAGTATAGGTCCGCGACCAAAGCGGATGGTAAAGTAACGGGATATCTTTGAGACATGAGAGCAAAATAATGGCAAAGAGCGCAGCAGCCCTGCATATCCTGGTAAAAGAAGAGAAGCTGGCGCAAGAGATCCTCGCCAAACTGGAACGTGGCGTGAGCTTCGATCATCTGGCAAAGCGCTATTCAAAGTGCCCATCCGGACGCAACGGCGGCGATCTCGGGGAGTTTAATCAAGGCGTTATGGTCGGGCCGTTCGATAAGGCGGTCTTCAGCTGCCCGCTGCTCAAGCCTTACGGACCGGTCAAAACCAAATTCGGCTACCACATCATTAAGGTGCTGTATCGCCGCTAGCCCATGCTACTATTGCGCCCTGATTCATCTCCTATTCCATCAAGGTACGATCATGGCAAAAACGGCAGCAGCGCTGCATATCCTGGTTAAAGAAGAGCAGCTGGCACTGGATCTTCTGGAGCAAATTAAAAACGGCGCCGATTTCGGTAAACTGGCGAAGAAGCACTCGATCTGCCCGTCAGGCAAACGCGGTGGCGATTTAGGTGAATTCCGCCAGGGCCAGATGGTGCCGGCGTTTGATAAAGTCGTCTTCTCCTGCCCGGTGCTGGAGCCGACCGGCCCGCTGCACACCCAGTTTGGTTATCACATCATCAAGGTGCTGTACCGCAATTAAAAAAACCGGTGTCTTATTGAACTGCACCCAAAAAGTTGGACTCCCAACGAAGTAAGGTGCAGTTTTTTATGA